>JANYHY010000571.1 GCA_025362165.1 Myxococcales bacterium
CTCGGCTTTGGCTTCTCGGAGCGCGGCGCGCTGTTCGGCGGGACAGATGTGGGCGTCGGGCGTCGGCCGCTCGTGGGCGGTGTGGGCTCGGGCGCGGGCATCGTGTTCGCGTGCGCCAGCTCCTCTGGCGCTTTGTCCGCGATGACCACGGGAGCAGGCGTAGCGGTCGCGTCCTTGGTGGGTCGCACGGCGTCGACGTCGTCTGGGTGATCGGCCGCGTGACCGATCGCGATCCTGAGAGCGAGCGCGGTCGGGTACCGCTCGCTCGGATCCTTCGCGAGCGCGTGCATCACCACGGCCTCGAGCGCCGCTGGGATGTCGCGATCCTTGGCGCGCTCCCGCGGCGGCGTAGGGGCTTGCGTGAGGTGCGCCGTGAGCACCGAGAGCGGCGAGACACCGCTGAAAGGCACCTTGCCGCAGAGCATCTCGTAGAGCATCACGCCAACCGCGTACACGTCGCAGCGGGCGTCGAGCTCGTCGCCGCGCGCCTGCTCCGGCGCCATATACTCGGGCGTGCCGAACACCATGTTCTGCTGCGTGAGCGCGGTGGTCTCGGTGCCGGCGCCCGTGACGATCTTCGCCATCCCAAAGTCGACGACGATCGCGTGGTCGTCCTTCTCGAGCAGCACGTTCGCGGGCTTCAAATCACGGTGGATCACGCCTTGCGCGTGGGCGGACGCGAGCGCGTTGCAGACCTGCGTCGCGATCTCCGTGATGCGCGTGATCGGCAGTGGCGCCTTCTCGCGCAGGACTTGATCGAGCGGCGGCCCGTCGATCTTCGGCAGCGCGATGAACAGCAGCCTGCGCTCCTCGTGGTGGGGATCAACGACCTCGCCGTAGTCCAAGATGGGGCACAAATTGTCGCCGTGCAGCCTGCGCAGGATGTTGGCCTCGCGCGTGAACCGGCCGCGAATTTGTTTGTCCATCAAGAGATGCGAATGGATCACCTTGAGCGCCACGGGCGTGCGCGTGCGCGCGACGCCAGGCTTCTCTTCGCCGAGCCGCAACGCATCGTAGACAATCCCAGTGCCGCCCTCTCCGAGCACTCCGATGATCTCGAAGCGCTCGTCGAGCACGCGCCCCGCGCTAATCGGCGACACAGAGAGCGTCACGGGCGTGTTGCGCTCGCTCTTGGGGCTCGTCTTGGTTTGCTGCTCGGACATCTACGCGTTGCCAGACTATCGCTTTCTGTCCTTAACACTACCGCCGCAAATCGCGATTTTAGGCATCTTCGGCGGTCATCCGTCCTCACGTACAGCAGTAAGTTCCGGGCGGATGCCCGCCGAATAGACCCAAACTCGCTTACTGCGGCACCAGTGTTCGCTGGATCTGTACAATCCGAACTAAAGCTGCGGCAGTGGTGTTAAGCGGCGGTCCTCGAAGGAGGGCCGCACTCATTTGCAGACTGCACGGATCTTCGGAGACACGGTCATGGGGTCGAGGTCCTTTGCGCTCGGGTCATTGGCCTTCCAAGCGATGCACTCGGTCGCCGCGAGGTTCTTGGCGTCGAGGGCGACATAGGTCGTGGTGAGCGCGCGATGAATCGTGGCGAGCTGCGCGCGCGAGAGGTCTGGCGTGCCGAGCATGCGGCTGCCGCGCCCGACGGCTTCGACCCATCGGCCCGTGCGAACGTCCGCGAGCAGCTCGGGGAGCTCCGCCGAGATCCTCTTCTGCGTGTCGAGCGCAGTGCCCGCAGCCTCCGAGCGATCGAGCCCAGCGGCCTTTGACGCCTCCTCACGGCCTGCGTCCGTGAGTTGGATGTCCACGAGCGGGATGAGCACCACTTGACCCCTCACGAGTTCGGTCTTCTCGATCCCGTTGTACGCGTGGATCTGCCAGGTTCGATCGCGGTCGCCGAGGTAGCGCAGCGCGAGATCCGTGGTCTTGTCGCCTCCCGACGCGATGACGGTCATCACGAACGGCACGAGGATCTCAGTGCCTTCCGTGGGCGCGACCCAAGCTACCGCGCCGTTGCTCCGCGCGAGGACGTCAGCGCGATCGATGTCGCCGAGATACGCGCGCGCGAGCTTGCTCCACGTCTCGCCGACGACGACACGGTGGTGCCACGGCGCTGGGATCTCGAGGCGCATGCCCGGAACGACAGCGCTGCCGCCCTGGACATCGAGCGCGTTCACTCCAGCGAGGACAGTCTCCATCTTCGCGTTGCCGTACACGCGAGTCGCGATGCCGCTCAGCGACTCACCGGGCTGTACCACGTGCACGAACGCGCGGGCGTCTCGCGCGAGCGCAGCGCATGTGATGGCGGCGAGCCAGACGGCGTGTCTCATCGCGCGTCGCTCTCCGTGCCCGCGTCGTCTTCGGACGTGAGGTCCATCGTGACGTCGAGCACGATGGATTGCCCCGGCTCGATCACTACGCGGCGAGTCTCGGGTTGAGCGGCCGGGTGCGTGAACGAGATGTAGTGCGCGCCTGGTGTGAGGCGGATCGGACGCGCCATCGGCGTCACGTCGATCGGCTGCCCGTCCACGGCGACTTGCGCCCATGGTGTGGCGAGCACACGAACCTCCCCCGAGAGCTGCGCCGCCGGATCAATCGCGCCTTCGGAGATCGAGGGATCATTTCGCGCGGAGTAGCGGATCGCCCCAAATCCAAGGCACAAGACGACGCTCGCCGCCGAGAGCGTCCACGGCGATCGCAGCGAGAGGCCCTCGCTCGCGAGCTGAGGAATCGCGTGTAGTTTACCTGGATCCGCAGCGCGCAGTCGCGCGAGCGCGAGCGCCGACAAGACAAGCTCCGCACCGGTCGCGTCCGTGCGCGAACGCACGAACGTCTCGAGCTCATGAGCGACAATCCTCGCCGACGCGGGGCGCTCGTCCGGCGACTTCTCCAAGCAGCGCATGATGAGGCGCTCGAGCTGCCGCGGCACGTCGGGCACGCGAGCGCGCAACGGGATCGCAGGATCGCGGCGCGTGCGAAACCCGGTCGCCCGCTTGTCGGCCTCTTGCGGCGCCTCTTTGTCGAATGGGCGAATGCCCGCGATGCACTGGTACATCACGACACCCAGCGAGAAGAGATCGCTCGCGGGCCCAACGACGTCACCGAGCTGCTGCTCCGGCGCCATGTACGCGGGCGTGCCGAAGAGGGGCTCGCGGTTCTCCGTGAGAGGCTCGTCCGCCGTCGGCAGGCGATCACGGTGCGCGATGCCAAAGTCGACCAGCTTCACGTTGCCGCGCTTGCCAATGATAACGTTCGCCGGCTTGATGTCGCGGTGAACGACCTGGCGGTCGTGGACGTGCTCGAGCCCATGCGCGATCTCGAGGCCGATCGCAGCGGCCACCTCCGGCCTCAGCTTCACCTTCTTGGCGAGCACCTGCGCGAGGCTGTAACCGCTGATGTACTCGAGGACGAGGTACATCTGATCGGTGGTCTTCACGAAGTCGAGCATCGAGACGATGTTCGGGTGCATCAGCTCGGCGAGCACGTGAGCCTCACGCTCGAGCGGAGCCGCGAACGACGAGTCCGGCGAGATCGTGGGCTTCAGCGCCTTGATCGCGACCTTGCGCCCGATGGGCTGCTGGATCGCTTTGTAGACCGTGGCGAGCGTGCCAGACCCGAGCTCCGCGACGATCTCGTACGAGCCGAAGACGGGCGGATCAGCCACTTGTCGTCGCCTTGGGCGAACGACTGTGAGGATTGGCTTCGCCAGCCCCATCTCGGTTCAACAACACATGACCCGTCATCGATTTGGGCTGCGGCAATCTCATCAGCGAGAGCATCGTCGGCGCCACGTCGCAGATGCGCCCGCCGATCGTGATGCGCGCGCTCGCGTCGTCGTCGTTCACGTACAAGAACGGCACTGGGTTGGTCGTGTGTGAGGTGTGCGGCGCGCCCGTCGCGGGATCCTTCATGAGCTCGCAGTTGCCGTGATCCGCGGTGACGATCACCGCGCCCTTGCTGCGCCTCGCCGCATCCACGACTCGTCCGACGCACTCGTCGACCACGTGCACGGCGTTGATGGCAGGTCCCAACATCCCGGTGTGACCGACCATGTCAGGGTTCGCGAAGTTCACGAGGATGAAGTCGTACTTGCCGCTCTCGATCGCGAGGACGACCGCGTCCGCCACTGCGCGCGCGCTCATCTCGGGCTTCTCGTCGTACGTCGCGACGTCCTTCGGCGAAGGCACCATCTTGCGGTCCTCGCCGGCCATCGGCTCCTCGCGACCGCCGTTGAAGAAGTACGTGATGTGCGCGTACTTCTCTGTCTCTGCGCAGCGGAATTGAGTCTTGCCTGCCTTGGCGATGACCTCTGGGAAGATGTCCGGGAGCTCCACTTTGGGGAACGCTACGGGCAGCCCGAGCGAAGCGTCGTACGTCGTCATGCATGCATAGTGCATGAAAATGGGTCCGTGATTCTTGCGGTCGAACGAGTCGAACGCGGGCATCGCCAAGGCGCGCGTGAGTTCGCGCGCGCGGTCCGGTCGGAAGTTGAAGTGAAGCCCGACGTCCGTGGCCGTCGCGACCCCTGCGTAGTCTCCGACGACGAACGGCTCGACGAACTCGTCCGTCTTCTTGTCGTCATACGACTCTCGGACGCCGGCCTCTGAGGTCACCTTCCGCGCTGCGCTCGCGTGCACGATCGCGTCGAACGCTTTTTGAACGCGCTCCCACCGGTTGTCGCGATCCATCCCGTAGTAGCGACCGCCGACTGTTCCGATGACGCCCTTGCCCACGAGGTGCTTCTCGAGCTCGGCGAGGTATCCAGGCGCGGTGCCTGGCTGAACGTCACGGCCGTCCAAGAAGGCGTGAACTACGCAAGGAACAGCCGCCGCGTGCGCGAGATCGATCAGCGCGCAGAGGTGCGTGAGCAAGCTGTGCACTCCGCCGTCCGAGACGAGACCGAAGAGGTGGAGCTTGCCGTGGCTCTTCCTCGCCGCGTCGATCGTCGACTTGATGACCGCGTTGTCCGCGAGCGTGCCGTCGTGGATCGCGTTGTCGATGCGTGAGATGTCCATCATCGCGATGCGGCCTGCGCCGAAGTTCAAGTGACCGACCTCGCTGTTGCCCATCTGTCCAGGAGGCAGGCCCACGTCTGGCCCAGAAGTGCCGATGGAGCCGTGCGGATATTTCGCGTAGAGGGCATCGAGCGACGGAGTCTGCGCCATCCGCACGGCGTTGTCCGCGCGCTCGGCGCGTTCGCCGAAGCCGTCGAGGATCACCAACACCATGGGCCTAGGAATGCGTCGCGGCATCGTCGGCTTCAAAGTATACCCTCGCCCTCATGTTGGCGATGACCGAGCCTGAGCTGTTGGCGTTTCTGGCGAGCGCTTTTCCGCGGCTCGATGTGAAGCCGTTCTCGATCGATCGTTTGACGAGTCAAGAGTTGGTCCTCAGGCTCGCGACCAACGAGGATCACATCCGCCCAGGCGGCACGATCAGCGGGCCGACGCTCATGATGATGGCAGACACCGCGACCTGGCTGCTGCTCACCTCGCAGATCGGGCCCGTCGCGCTCGCGGTGACGACGAACCTCAACATCCATTTTTTGCGCAAGCCCACGATGGGAGCGCTCATCGGCAAGGCGACGATGCTCAAGCGCGGCAAGCGCATCGCGACCGCACAGGTGGAGCTCACGACCGATGCGCAGCCGGACCTAGTGGCACACGCGACGGTCAGCTACTCGATCCCCTAATCGCTAATTGAGGCTCGTTCGCTTCTTCTCGAGGCGCGCGAGATCAGAGCGTGTCTGGGCGAGCAGCTCCGGATCTTTTCCAACCTCGAGCGCGCGCGTCAGATCCGCCTTCGCTTGCGAGATGGCGCCGAGGCGCGCCGCGAGCAGGCCGCGATCGCGCAGCGCTGGAGCGTCGTCGGGAGAGAGCGCGAGGATGCGGTGCATCACGACCATGGCGCGCGCGAAGTCGGCTCGCTGGAGGTAGACACCGCGAAGATTCATCAGCCATCGCAGCATCACGACGCGCGTTGTCGCGGGCTCGAGCATTTGAGGAGTCACCGCGGCGGGCGGCTCTTGACCCGTTTGTCCGCTCACCTTCTTGAGCAGTTGAAGGAGGCCCTCGTCTGTCATCGTTTTGCCGCCGAAGAACGGATCCACGAACGCGAAGCCGCCTTGCGCGTCGTCCACGCGAACCAGAAAGTGCCCAGGAAAAGCGACACCGCGCGCTTGCACTCCCGCACGCCGCGCGACCTCCGTGTAGACGAGCCCGAGCGAGATAGGGATGCCTGTGCGCCGCGTGAGCACGTCGGGCAAGAGGCTGTTCTTCGGGTCGTAGTAGTCGGCCTCGTTGCCAGAGTAGCCAGCCTCTTCGTACAGGCGCACGCGCAGCGCCTCGGCTTGCGCGCTCGCGGTTCGCGACGAGAGTTGGCTCAGGAGCAGCGGCTTGGCGAGCTCGTCGAGCTTGAGGAGCAGCGCCTCGATGTCCAGCGCGGGATACTCGTCGGCTGCGAGCAGAGCGACGCCGCGCGCTACGTCGAGAGGCTCACCGCGGGCCACGAGCTGCTCGAACGCATCCATGTCCGTCATCTTACCTCCTCAGGTTCGAGAAGGCGCTCCCTTTGGCTCGAGCTTTTTCAGCGACGAGCGGCCCATCGCGATCGCGTCATTGCAGAGCTCGTCTGCGCGCTCGTTGAGTGGGACACCCGAGTGCCCGGGGACGTACACGAAGCGCACGTCGCGACCGACGAGCTGCTCCTTGATGCGCGCGATTTGCTCTCGATTCGCCTTCGCCTTCCAGCCCTGCGAGAGCACGCCGATCGCGTATTTGCTGTCGGTGTGTGCGACCAACGGATGATCCGCCGGCGCGAGCGCGAGCGCCTGCGCGAGGCCGTTCAGCTCAGCGATGTTGTTGGTCGCATGCCCGAGGTACACAGCCTCTTCGACCACGCTGCCGTCTGGCGCGATGAGCACGCAAGCAGACGCTGCGCTCCCAGGGTTGCCCTTGCACGCACCGTCCGTATACGCGACGTAAGACTTGGCGTCGTGTACGACCAGCGAGTGCTTGGCAGCGAGCGCAGTTTTTTTGGCGGTCGTCGCGGAGGCCTTCGACGGCGATGGATCGCTCGCGGCAGGACATGTCTCGTCGGGTAGGATCTCGTCACCTGCGAGCGTGAGGTTGCGCGCAGCCGCGTGGTATGCCCGCGGGTCGCCAGCTTTGTAACGGATCTCGACGCGACCTCCGCTCGAGACCAGCTCGCCGCTCGCGCTGACGCGCGCCAACACTCGCTGACCTCGAAGGGTCGCCCAACGCCAGGGCATGTCGCGTGGCTATCACGCCAAGGCGGGCGCCAGAAGCCACACCTCTGCTAGATTTGGTTCATGGCTTCGTTCACCGGTCGGTCCGCACGTCTTCGCTTTGTCTTGGTCACGCTGGTCTGTTGCGCGACATGGATCGCGTGCGGGAGCGACACCTCGACCTCCACCTCGAAAGACGGCGGCGCGGAAGCATCAGTTGACGCATCAATCGATAGGTTTCAAGAGCCGCAAGACTCCGCCCCGCCGCAAGACTCGGCGGACGCGGCATTTTTCGCCGTGCCTTGCGATCCGAACAACGACATGTGCCTTGGCGCCAAGAAGTGTTGCCAGATCGCTGGCAAGAGCGCAGACGGCGGACCGAACTTCGGGTGCGTCCTGTTGAAGCCGCCGGACAACATCTGCCCGCCGGTGATGTGACTCAGCGACTCTCGAGGACTGACTTCAACTTCTCCAAGTCCTTGCGGTTCGCCCTACGCATCGCGGTGGCCATGATCGGCGCGACGAGCTTGCTAAACCCCGCGGGTTCACCACGGTTGCGCAGGGTCATGAGAGTGCCAGCTCGGGTAGTCTCCCAGAGGTAGGTCGTCTCCATCGGGAAGGGACCTTCGGCGGTGCTCATCACCAGGCGCTCGCCAGGGACGAGCTCGATCACGCGATAGGTGTACGCCATGCGGCGACCGAGGAAATGGGCCACGAACGCGACCTCCGATCCGATCGCGATTGGTGGCGCAGTCTTCCACTCGACCGACTTGATGTTGACGTACCACTCGGGTGCGTTCGTAGGATCGCCCGCGAAGCTTGCGACGAGCTCTCGAGGTCTCGCGATCTCGAGCTGGGTGATGACGTCGACGGCCACGTTAGTGCACGAGGAGTGCGAGGAGCGGTTTCATCCCGCGCGTCGTCTCGGGCGCGACTGCGGTCTGGACGACGGGGACGTTCGGAGAGTGAGACTTCGTCAGCAGCTCTTGGATCTCCATCGTGACGAGCTCGAGCATCTCCACGTCCTCGACCAAGTCGCACTTCGTGAGCGCCACGCCGACGATGGGGACGCCACACTGGTGCGCCAGAGTCAGGCTATTGCGCGTCTCTGGCATGATGGAGTCCGTGGCGGAGATGACCAGGACCGCGCCCGCCGCGCGAGACGACGCGAGGAGAAACTGCTCGGTCTCGTGATTGGCGAAGTCCACCAGCTGGGTCACCTGCGCGTGACCGGGGAGGTCGACGACCAGCGCAGGACGTCCGTCGACGAAGACCTCACGCGCAGGAGCGTTCGCCGCGGCGGCCGTCGCTCGCGCCAACGACGATTTCCCAGAGTGGTCGCGGCCGATCAGTGTGAAGACTCGATACGGAGCAGGCTGTGTCATGCGTCGACCTTATCGCGTGTCGAGCGATCGAGTGCAGCTCAACCCGCAGACGCGAGCTTCTTCACGAGGTCCCCCGCGCGATCGAGGGCGTAGAGCTCGTCTGCGCCGCCGATGGGCTCGCCCTTGATGAAGATCTGCGGAACCGTACGGCGGTTGGTGGTCTTCACGAGCCACGCGCGCTTCTCTTCGTCGTTGCTCACGTCGATCTCGTCGAACGCGATGTCGCGCTTCTTCAGCAGCGCCTTCGCGCGATCGCAGTAGGGGCAGTAGTCCGTGGTGTAGACGACAACGTCGGCGGGCATGACCCGACAAACGTGGGTCCGATGGGGCCAATCTGCAAGAGCTTCAGCGAAGCGAGAGTACGGATCGAAGCGCAAAGAGGCCGTGATACCCTCGTCGCCCCCATGCCCGACCAGAAGCCAGTGGAGCAAACGATTCACCTCGAGAAGTACGCGCCAGACGCCAAGGCCCTCGTGGCTGGCGCGCAGTCGCTCGCAGACGAACGCAAGCACCCGCAGGTCGAGCCTATTCACTTGCTCACGCGCGCGCTCGATCGTGATCGCGGCGTCGCAGAGGTATTCAAGAAGGCCGGCGCGGAGCCTACCGATGTAGCTGTGGAGGCGGAGACGGGCCTCGCGCGCATCGGCAAGTCGAGCGGTGGGCTCGCGTACCTCTCAAACGCCATGCTCGAGCTCCTTGGTCGCGCGGAGAAGGAGGCGGGAGGCGGCACGGTCGGCGTGGAGCATTTGCTGAACGCGCTGTCGCAAGAGATCCGCGGCTCGGCGGCGATCGTGCTGCAGGCCTTCGCGCTAGGGCCGGGCTCGTTTCGTCCGCACATGGCCGCGCTCAAGAGCGTGCCGAGAGACCCCATCGGAGCGACGTCGAGCTCATCTGCCAGTGGCGATCCAGCGACGCGCTTCACCACGGACATCATCGAGCGCAGCCGAAACGGCTCGTACATCGGTCGCGAGGTCGAGGTGCGACGGCTGCAACAGATCTTGGAGCGCCGACAGAAGAACCATCCGCTCTTGGTCGGCGAGCCTGGTGTCGGCAAGCAGTCGATCGTCGGCGCGCTCGCGAGCCGCATCGCCGCCGGAGAAGTGCCGGAGAACCTCGCGAAGATTTCGCTCCTCGAGCTCGAGATCGGCACGCTCGTCGCGGGCGCGAAGCTGCGCGGAGAGATCGAAGAGAGGCTGAAACAAGCCCTCGCGAGCGTTCGCAGCGTGCCGGGCGGCAAAGAGACCGTGCTCTACATCAACGGCATCGAGTCCCTGTTCGGTCAAGGCGCGGCGGGCAGCGGAGTTGGCGATTTGTTGAAGCCCATGCTCGCGCGGGGCGAGGTGCGCGTGCTCGCGACGACGACGCCCGATGGATTGCGCAAGATGAACGAGAAGGACGCGGGCCTGCTTCGTCGCTTCACGATCCTGACCATCGATCCGCCGACGCCCGATCAAGCGATCGAGATGCTGCGTGGGATCGCGACGCGATATGAAGAGCACCACCACGTGCAGATCGGTGACCCCGCGATCGTCGCCAGCGTGCGCCTCGCGAAGCGCTACATCCAAGATCGCGCGCTGCCCGACAGCGCGGTCGATCTGCTCGATGAAGCCGCCGCTCGCAAGCGCGTCGAGATCGATGGCGTACCGGCCGCGGTCGACACGGCGATTCGCCGGCTCTCTTCGCTCAAGGCGCAGCGCGCTGCGCTCGCCGGTGACGACGACTCGATGAGCAAGAAGACTCGCGACCGCATCGACAAGGAGATCGCCGAGCTCGAGCCCAACGTGTTGGAGATGCGCGCGAAGATGGACTCGCGCCGCAGCTTCATCCGCACGCTCTCCGCTGCGCGCGAAGAGCTCGCCACGGTCAATCGCGACATCGACGTCGCCCGCGAAAAACAGGAGTTTGCGCGGCTCGGTGAGCTCGAACACAAGACTCTGCCGGACGCGAAGAAGAAGCTCGAAGCCGCCGAGGCTGCGGTCCAAAAGCAAGGCCTGAAGGAGCAACCGAACATCGTCGCAGAAGAAGACGTGGCGCTCGTTCTCGGCGACTGGACAGGTATCCCGGTCGCCAAGATGCTCGAGTCCGAG
>JANYHY010000516.1 GCA_025362165.1 Myxococcales bacterium
CGATCCCGCCTGGCTGTCCCAGTGCCCGCTCTGAAGGTCGGGGGCGGGACGGTTTTGCGAGCGTTTGCGCCTCGGCGCCATCGGGCTTACGTTTTGCACTAGGTATCGGCGTGGGAGACGCCATGAAGAGCATCGCGTTCGGATCGACCTGACCTTGGTTGTAGACGACACCGCTCTGCCCATACGACGAGTTCACTCCCCGTCCCTCGTAATAGTAGTCGCCGCACCCCGTGATGGAGGCGAGCGCGACTGCAGCGAACGCGATGCTCTTCATGGTGTCTCCCACGCCGATACCTAGTGCAAAACGTAAGCCCGATGGCGCCGAGGCGCAAACGCTCGCAAAACCGTCCCGCCCCCGACCTTCAGAGCGGGCACTGGGACAGCCAGGCGGGATCGAATGTCTCCGCGCTGACATCGAACGGTCTCGCCGCCCCGCGAACCCGATCGTAAGCATGCTGACAATCAGGGTTCGGTCGGATTGTAAGCGTGCTGACGATCTACATGCGCCCGCGGGACACGAACCGAGTGAGTACGATCGGTTACGCGATCTCGACACCGGTGATACCTTCATAGCTCCGGAGAACAACATGGCAGAGATGCGCACTTCGATGACCGAGCGAATCGCGGCGCTGCAGGACTATCGCCTGTACCGCGAGCTGCATTGGGAGGGTTCGTTCGAGGAGTACCTGAACATCGTCCGCGAGAAGCCCTCGGTCACGCGCAACGCGTACCAACGCCTCTATGACATGGTGATCAGCTACGGCACCGAGGAGTACATCGACAACAAGAAGAAGCTTGTAAGATACAACTTCTTCAAGGACGAGCAGAACGGCGGCGCGAACGCCATCTTCGGCCTCGACATCCCGTTGATGCGCTTGGTGCACGTGCTCAAAGCGGCGTGTGAGGGCTACGGCCCGGAGAAGCGCGTCATCTTGCTGCACGGCCCCGTCGGCTCGAGCAAGAGCACGATCGCGCGCTTGTTGAAGCAAGGCTGCGAGCAGTACTCGCGCACTCCAGACGGCGCGCTGTACTCGTTCGATTGGGTCAACATGAAGGACACCGGCCTCGCCGGCGCCGACACGGATCGGTTCCCGAGCCCGATGAACGAAGAGCCGCTGCGGTTGATCCCCCAAGAGTGGCGACCCAAGGTGATCGAGGAGCTCGGCCTCAACAACGAGCAACACAAGATCAAGGTCGAGGGCGATCTCGATCCCGCGAGTCGATTCATCCTCAAGCACTTGATGACTCACTACGGCGGCGATTGGGCCAAGCTGATCGAGAAGCACATCCGCGTGCGCCGACTCATCTTGAGCGAGAAGGATCGCGTCGGCATCGGCACGTTCCAGCCCAAAGACGAGAAGAACCAAGACAGCACGGAGCTGACGGGCGACATCAACTACCGCAAGATCGCCGAGTACGGCAGCGACAGCGATCCGCGCGCGTTCAACTTCGACGGCGAGTTCAACATCGCCAACCGCGGCATCGTCGAGTTCGTCGAGATGCTCAAGCTCGACGTCGCGTTCCTCTACGACCTGCTCGGCGCCTCGCAGGAGCACCGCATCAAGCCGAAGAAGTTCGCGCAGACGGACATCGACGAGGTCATCCTCGGTCACACCAACGAGGCCGAGTACAAGAAGCTCCTCAACAACGAGTTCATGGAAGCGCTTCGAGACCGCACCATCAAGATCGACATCCCCTACATCACCAAGCTCACAGAAGAGGTCCGCATCTACGAGAAGGACTTCAACGCCGGCAAGATCAAGGGCAAGCACGTCGCGCCGCACACGCTCGAGGTGGCGGCGATGTGGGCGGTGCTCACTCGCTTGGAAGAGCCGAAGAAGCACAACCTGACCTTGTTACAAAAGCTCAAGCTCTACAACGGCAAGACGCTGCCCGGCTTCACCGAGGACAACGTGGTCGAGTTGAAGCGGGAGGCCGTCAACGAAGGCATGCACGGCATCAGCCCGCGCTACATCCAGGACAAGATCTCCAACGCGCTGGTCAACGACAATGGCGAAGGCACCATCAACCCCTTCATGGTCCTGAACGAGCTCGACAAGGGGCTCCGCCACCACTCGCTCATCACCAACGACGAGCAGCGCAAGCGCTTCACCGAAATCATCGGGCTCGT
>JANYHY010000627.1 GCA_025362165.1 Myxococcales bacterium
CTTCTTCGATCGCATCAGTCGCCGAGAGCCGAATTTGGCGAACCGCACGCTTGTCGAGCACTATCTCCATGGGACGTCTCCGGCCGTCTCTGCTTAGGTTCGTGGCGAATACGCGATGCGCGCGCATGGTGTCAATGGGTCACGTTCATCGATGTGCGGTCATAGGTCCAGCGAGACCGATTTCGCGTCGCCCCTCTCGATGCGCGCCTACACTGACGCCATGCGACGGGTGGTCAGTCTGGTGGGGTTCGCGCTGGCGTCCGTCGCCGCCGTCGCCGCGGCGAGCGAGCCCATGATCCCTCAGAGCACCGGCCCCGAGCCTCCACTCAAGAGCCTCGCACGAAAGTATTGGCAAGCCGGCGTCGCGTTCACCGCAGAGTTCGTCGCGTTCGCCGGACCGATCTGCAATCAGACTCCGTGCATCCTAGGCAGCGGCGGCGGCATCGCGGCGCGCGTTGGCATACGCACGCACGGCCCATTTTACGTGGGTCTCGCGTACGAATTCTCCAAGCAAGACGCCCGTGAGATTTATCGCCTCGCGGTGTTGCAGCAGCTGCGCTTCGAGGGCCGGTATTATCTCTTGGACGTGCGTCGCGACACGCAGCCCTACTTGCTGGGCACTCTCGGCGCGGTCGCCTACGGCAACGAGTGGTCGATCGATACAGGCGGAGGTGGCGCTGGCGTGGGGATTGGAACGGAGACTCAGCTCTCCAAGACCACGCTCTTCGGGGTCGCGCTCACGTATCGCGCCCTGTACACCGCAGCGTTCTTCGACGGCGCGCGGCAGCGTGACGCCGGTCCGGTGCAGATGTTCGGGCTGGAGCTCGTGCTCGAGGGGCGTGACCCTTTCTGAGTCCGCACCGTTGAGCGCGGTCGGAAGTCTCACCCTTTCTGTAGAGACCGCTTGACTGCGAGGGGCGCTCCGAGTTCCCTTCTCTCGTGATTTGCGCCACCTGTGGCAAGACCAATGGCGAGCTGCTCGTATTCTGCGAGGACTGCGGTGCGCGCCTGCAGAAGGCGAACAACCGCCCTGCAGCGCCGGACATCAGCTTTGCGCCGCGCGCCGAGCCAGGTGGGGGTTCGTCATGCCCGCACTGCGGCGTCGCGAACGCGCCAGGAATGCGCTTCTGCGTCGCGTGCGGTAGACCGCTGGAGGTCGCGCAAGTGCCTTCGCCTCTGGCACCGCCCGTCGCGCCCGTCGCGCCCGTCGCGGAAATGCCACACGCCGTGCCCGTGACCGCGACCGCGCAAATCGCGCCCGCCCCTGTCGTGGACCTCGGAGTCAAGGCGGCGCAGCCCGACGTCACGAAGCCGTGCTGGCGTTGCCGTGGGGCGGTCGCGGTCAACGCACAGTTCTGTCGCTTCTGTGGCGCGCCTTTGAGTGAGGCACCCTCGAACACCGTCGCGCTGGCCCCACCACCGCAGCCGGCACCGATCCCGCTCGCGCAGACGTTGGCAGTGCCGCAACCGATCGCGACCGCACCGCAGCCCATCGCATCACCGCAGCCTATCCCGCTGGTGACCACGGCTCCGATCACGGCCCCTGCTGCCGCTTTACCGACACCCGCTCCGCCCATCGCGGCGGCTCCCATCCAAGTGCCTGCCGCTCCGATCGCGAACGCGCCAGCACCCAGGCGTCTGGACGTGACCTTGGTCTCGGGGCCACCGGCGTTCGACTCTGCGGGGAGCCCAGTGCCGGCCGTCAGCATCGCAGCCGCACCCAACGAACCAATGCCAGTGTCTCAAGAGGCGACGCGAGAGATGCCCGCTGCGAGCGGCTTTGCGATCGTGTCAATCGCTCAAGACGGCGGCGAAGGGGCGCGACATCCCATCGGCGCTCAGACGGACATCGGCCGAACCGAAGGCGACGTGCAGGTACCCGATGACGCGTATCTCGCGCCCCGACACGCGCGCCTACGTTTCGCGGAAGGCGCGGTCACGCTTAGCGACCTCGGAACCGCGAACGGCGTCTACCTCCGCGTCCGCAAAGACGCCGAGGTTCCGCTCGTCGACCAAGATTTGATCCTCGTCGGACAACAGGTGCTAAGGTTCGAGATCGTGAGAGGCTCGGACGAGGGCTTTGGGGGAGCGACCCAGCACGGTACCCTCCTGTTCGGGACGCCGGCGCAGAGGACGACTGCCCGTCTTGCGCAGCGCACGACCGAAGGCATCACGCGTGATGTCTTCCACGTCCGCAAGGACGAATGGGTGCTCGGCCGTGAGTCCGGAGACGTAGTCTTCACCCAAGACGCGTTCATGTCTCGGCGGCACGCAGCGGTGAGAAAACGCGGCGAGTCGTTTTTCCTTGCCGATTTGGGCTCGTCGAACGGTACATTCCTTCAGATTCGAGGTTCCGTGCACTTGTCGCGAGGAGATGAGCTACGCGTAGGCCAACAGCTGTATCGGCTGTTTGGCAGCGAAGGCCAATCAGGTGGATGACGGTGCGCAATTGACACAGCCCGAGTCGTCGAGCGCGAGCGCGAGCGCGAGCGCGACGCAGATCGTGGGGGGCGAAGTGCGCATCAAGCTCTTCGCGCGCACGGACGTGGGACAAGTGCGCGAGCACAACGAGGACAACTTCCTCGTCGCCGATCTGACGCGCAAAGTGAACGGTCTCCAAGAAGGGTCCCGCGACGTGGTGTTGGGACGCGCTGGCCACCTCCTCGCCGTGTGTGACGGCATGGGTGGCGCAGCCGCCGGTGAGATCGCCAGTCAGCTCGCCGTCGACATCATCTACCAACAGATGCTCGAGGGCGTGAACCCCGACGCAGCAGCTGAGCGCAACGATCTTGCGCGCCGACTCGTGCGCGCGGTCGAGACGGCGGGCCTCCGGATCTTCCAAGAGGCGAAGGCCGATCGTACGCGACGCGGCATGGGCACCACGGTGACGGCGGCTACCCTGGTCGATGATCACCTCTTCCTCGCGCAGGTCGGAGACTCACGCGCGTACGTCTTGCGCAACGGCGCGCTCGTCCAAGTCACGCGCGATCAGTCGCTCGTGAATCAGCTCATCGAAGCTGGGCAGCTCACCGAAGAAGAGGCCGAGACGTTCGAGCACAACAACATCATCCTCCAAGCGCTCGGCACCGCAGACACCGTGCAGGTCGATCTGACATACGTACAGCTCATTCGCGGCGACGTGTTGATGATGTGCTCGGATGGTTTGAGCGGGATGGTGCGTGGCGACGAGATCCGCGAGATCCTCAAGACGTGCGATGATCCTCTCGAGGCATGCAAGACTCTGACGGAGCGGGCGAATCAGGCTGGGGGACACGACAACATCACCGTGATCGTGGCGCGGTTCGACGGCGAGGCGCTCAAGGCGTCGGACGACGATCCGCTGAAGTACAAGAAGTACTCGCTGCCTCAAGAAGAGGAGACCGAGCCTGGTCGTCGTGCTGTCACCGCGGCTGGTGCGGCGGCCATGGCCACCACTCCAGGAGGCAAGCCGCGTGAGGTGGACGGCGTGTCGGAGGCTCCGAAAGCGAGCCCCTCAAGTGCGGGGGGGCCTGCTCCGCCAGTCGCTGCGTCCAACTACGAGCTGGAAGACGAGCGCGTGGACATCCCAGGCACACACGTTCCTGCGGGCGTGGTCGTCGCGTTGATCGTCGGCGTCATCGCCTTGCTCGGCGCCACCGCATTCTTGCTTCTTCGCTGAGGTCAGCGCGACAAGAGCGTCTGCTCCAAGTAGAACGCGACGGGTTCTTGGAGATCGATGGCCTGCGCCTCAGAGCACGCGCGACGCGCGCCGCTTGCGTCACCACGCCCGAGTCGCGCCACGCCGATCCACGCCCACGCTGCCGCGCCACGATGACCGCCCTCTCGAGTGAGCGGCGCGAGCGTCTCCTCGCCTTGCTCGAATGCGCCGCGGCGGAGCTGTTGTCTACCCACGAGGAGGACGAGATCTGGCACGTCTCCGAAGCGCGCCCGCGCTCTCTCCAGTGTCTCGTCAGACTCGTGCTCTCGCTTCAACACGAGCAACGACTCGACGAGCCCAGCCCACCCAGCGACGCTCTCTGGCGCGACCTCCGTCAGTCTCAAGAACTGCTCGCGCGCGTCTTCGAACGCCTTTCGCGCGAACAGCAGTCGGCCAAGGTTCGCGCGTGAAGAAGAGAAGCCGGGATCGACCTTGAGCGCAGCGCGGTAGTGATGCTCGGCCGCGTCGAGGTCCCCGCGTCTCTCCTCGAGCAGACCGAGCGAGTGGTGTGGCGCTGGGAGATCGGGGTTGAGCGAACGTCCCTTCTCGAGATCATGCTGGGCGCGGTCGAGCTCACCGCGCTCGAGCGCCACGAGCCCAAGATTTACCCAAGCCTCGGTGAAGCGAGGGTTGTACTCGACAGCGAGCGCAAGCCTCGCCTCGGCGGTCTGCAAGTCTCCCGCGGCGAGCGCGGCGGCGCCGTCGTCATTGAGCGCGATCGCCTTGGGGGGCAGCGGCGCGCGACCTACGCAAGCGATACAAGAGAGCACGAGGATCACCAAGAGGAGGCGCATGCTCCCCGTCGGCCAACGTCGGTAGAAGTTGCGTCGGCGACGTCCGTTAGTGTGCGGGATCGGGCTTTGGAGACGCACGATCATCGCCGCGACCGGTGCGCACTCGCACGATGACGGGATCGCCGAGCGCCTCACCTTGAAACGACGAGACGCTCCCAGTCACGCGGCGAGTGTCGATGCGTGGGCGCACCACGTAGAGACCTGGACGCGCGAACACGTCTGGGCATACGGCGTCGAAGTCCACTGCGACGCTCGCGCGACCGCCGGCGGGCAGCGTGGTCAAGAGCTCGCGGATCGCGGTCGCCCCGGTCGACCCGCCGCAACGTGCGATGCCTCCCTGCGGGAGCTCCACCGTGAAACCCACTGTCGAGGTCCGCAGAAGGAGCGACACTGCGCGCGGATCTTTGTTCGTCACGGTGAGGGTCGTCGTCTGCTCGAACGTGGTCGTGAGATCCGTGCGTGTTGGCATGGCCACGCCGAGATGAATGGGTACGGCGTCCGTCGCGGTGAGCGGTGTCACGCCGGCATCAGCGACGACTGGAGTGGGAGCGGTGAGCTGCAGCGGCGTGCTGACGATCTCTTTCGCGGGAGACGGCGCGACGCTCGCGTCGAAGCGCGTGCCATCGAGCGCCCAAGTGACCTCGTAAGGAGGCGCGACGTTCGTCGGCGCAAAGCCGAGCTTGCCGATCACGGTCGCACCCGCGACGAGCGCGTTCGCCTCTTTCTCGCCGAAGCAATACAGGCGCGGATCGAAGTGTTCGGTGTAACTGCGACCCCCGACGAGCACGAGCGTGCGTGGGCCGTTGTCTGCGAGCGGGCGCATCTCTGGAGGCACCGTGCACTTGACGACTGGGCCACCGTTCGGCGCAGTGATCTCGAGCGACAGCGCTCGCGCGTCGGCGACGATGCGCAGCGGCTCGAGTCCAGTGTTGGTCACGCGGAGTGACCAATCGCGCGCGAGCTCATTGGCGACGAGCGTGAGCGTGATGTTGGGAGGGTTGGTCGGAGCAGGAGGAGGCGGCGGCGGTGCCTGCTTCTTCGGCGCCGCGAGGACCCCTTGCACTACCACCGCGGGCATCGTCAACGCTGCGATGATAGTGACCCAATACCGCGCACGCATCAGAGTCACCATACCGCAACCGCTCAGACGCGCCGCTTCTTCCGCTTGGCGGCGCGAGGAGCCTTCGCTCCCGCGAGGAGCTTGGAGAGCGGCACCTGACCGATCACGTTGCGTAGCACCTGGACCTGCTTGGACGAGAGCCCAGCAGAAGCTTCGAGGCGTGCGTGATCCTTGACGCGCATGATGCGCAAGCGACCGCTCTTGATGCGTTCGCGGCGCACGACGTCGCGCATGTCCGAAATCACGCTCGGCGCGAGACCTCCAGCGACGACGATGAGGTCGCCGCCTTCGACCTCGAGCTCGCAGAGCGTGATGTCGCGGCGCGCTGACAAGAACAACAACAGCAGCGCCACGAGCGTCACGCCCGCGGTCACGAGGACGATCAAGGTCAGCCCCTGAGCGTCTCGAGGAGCTCGAAGTCCGGGATCGCGACGGACACGCGGGTGCGCGCGACCGCTACGTCGTGGTCTTCGAGGAGCTTGCAGAACGCCATGCCGTCATAGAGCGCGATCGGGGCTGCGGCTTGCGCGACGGCCTCCTCACGTGCGCCCGAGAGCACTTGTCCTGTGGTGACGAGCCAGCCAGCGGTGGCCGGTCCGTAGTGGTGGAGAGCGCCGCGAAGATCGCTCACGCGCTCGCG
>JANYHY010000686.1 GCA_025362165.1 Myxococcales bacterium
CGTCCCCGCGACCGCGGAGGCCGCGAGCGGTGTCATCTCGTGGGTGTCCTCCGCGTCGTCGACCGCGAGCATCTTGCCGGAGGCCGCGGCGGTGCACTAGTGGGTTTTCGGTCGATCCAAGACAGAAACGTCAAGCTCGTCTACCTGACGATCTTCTTGCTCGGCACCGCGTATGGCGCGTCGCTATCCATTACCGCTTTGCACCTGAAGTCGCTATTCGACGAATGGCAAATAGGCACGCTCGGGACTTGGTTCGCCGCAGGCATCATCGCGATGAGCCTACCCGCGGGTGCGCTGATCAGGCGGTTTTCAGCCAAGGCGACGCTCGTCCTCTGCCTCGTGCTGTACGCGGCGTCGGTGGTCGCGTTCCCACTCTTGACTAGCTATTGGGCAGTCGGTGCCGTGCGCTCGGTGGACGGTGCGGCGAGCGTGGGCGTCTGGGTGGCGTGCGAGACCGTGCTCCTCGCGCGCAGCGACAACAGAACAAGGCGCTCGTGATGAGCGTCTACGCGATGGTGATGGCGATCGGCTACGTGGTGGGCTCGGGGATGGCGCGCGCGCTCGTGCTGTGGCTCTCGTATCGGGACGTGCTCTTCGTCGCACGGGTCATCGCTCTCGTCTCGGCGGCTACGGTCATGGCGCTCTTGAACCGCGACGCTCAAGTCTCTCAATCGGAGTCCGCGGAGTCTCTCAACGAGCCCGGAGAGCCGACTGTCAGTTTGTTGTGGCGAATCAAGACCAGCTGCATGGCGACGTTCAGCTATGGGTACTTCCAAGCGGCGGTCGTGCTTTTCTTGCCAATCTATTTGGTGAAGTCGGGGAAGGTACAAGAGAAGGACACTGTGTTGATCACCGCCTTTTTCGCAGGCGGAATGCTGATCTTCTCCAGCTTGTGGGCGCGCCTCGGAGACCGCATCGGGCATTTGCGCGTCATTACGGTACTGTCGATCATTGGGCTCTCGATGATCCTCGGGTTCGTATTTCTCTCTAGTTGGCCATTGATGTGTATTGCGATCTTCATCGCGGGCGCGACGCTCGCTTCGATCTCGCCCGTGAGCCTCGCGCTTCAAGGCCACATCGCGCACCCGCGCGTCTACAGCCGCGCCAACGCGCTCTACAACGTCTGCTACGGCGTGGGGATGCTGCTTGGGCCACCCATCTCGGGGCGCATCGTTCACGACAAGGGCTGCGAGGTGATGCTCTATCACTTCGCCGCGATATGGCTGTTTTTCGCGGCGCTCACGCTGGTGTTCAGGAGAGACGACCCGCACGCGGCCAAAGCCACGTGAGGCTCGCTCTGTTGTTCACTGAAGGCTTGGAGGACGACTATCGAAGAATCCTCGCGTGCTGGGTACGCACGAGCGGGCTCTGAGATAGTCTCCAATCGATGAAGCGTTCGCGCGAGGCCTGGCTGGCGATCTTCACCGCGGTGCTCGGGTGCAAGAGAGACGCACCTCAGACCACGGACGCCGCGAGCGCGCAGCTGGACATCGCGTCTGCTTCGGCGCCATCGGCCGACGTCGCGAGCCCGCCGCCCGCCGACGCGAGCGCGGATGTCGTGGATGCCTCCAGGGACGCAGCGGAAGGAGGCAAGCACACGCTGGCCGCCGAGGACGCGAGCGCCATGCTCGAGTTGCTGAGCGCTTTTGGCGGTGTCAACGGCGCGCCATTCGACGGCTCGTTTGGGGAGCTGCTCACGCCGCCCACGGGTCCATTCATCAATCCGTCGTGCGGTGCGTCTACCACCAAGTACCCCTACCAACCCGAGCCGAACGTCTTGCAAGGCGAGGTCTCGCTCACGGTGTTGGGCGGCGCTCGAGGCACCGACGCGGGCGAGCTCGCGCGCGTGCGCGGGAGGATGAGGGCGTGCGTGGACGCCGCGCTCAGGAGCGACCCCACGACTGAGGGCAGCTTGATGCTCGAGGTCGTGGTGGCGCCGGACGGCACGGTCTCGTCAGTCAAGACGACGAACACCACCGTGCAGAGCCCGCTCGAGTCGTGCTTGTCGAATCGAATGAGGAGCGCGAAGTTCGATCCTGAAACGAGCCAGCGGAAGTTCGTCGTGACGATTCGAGCCTCGAAGAAGGGCAATTAGTTAGGCTGGGTCGCCGTGGATCACGGCCTCCACGTCGTGACCGTCGGGATCGATATCAAGCCGCCCAGCGGGCGAAACTTCCGCGAGTCCACCGGCCAAACGGACTACGCGCAAGCCCTCGCGGTCCACGCCGAGAAGCAACGCAACGCCGGAGATCCACGTCACGCGCCCGAGGGCAAAACGCGTCTCGGCACCGCCATCAGGAACTACTTCGACGAGCTGAGGCGACGAGGCCGCGCTGCGGCGACGCTGCAGATCGCCGAGACGAAGGCCGGCCACCTCGCGCGCATTTGGGGCGTCGACTTGCCCATCGACAAAGTCACGCCGACGCTCGTCGACGCGTTCATCTCCCGCCGCGAACGCGAGGGCGCCAAGCCAATCACAGTGAGCAAAGAGCTGGTCGCGATGCGCGGCGTGCTGCTCGTCGCCGCACGGCGAGGGAGAGTTCCGGCGCGACGTGCGCTCGGTGATGCCCGTGCACTACGCAGTGCAATACAAGCCGCGTCGGCGCTGGCTCACGTACGAGGAGGCGATGAAGCTCCTCGACAACCTCGAGGCCGAGCGCGCCGCGCACGTGGCTTTCATGCTCGGAAGCGGAGCACGCCTCTCGGAGTCGCTTCGCGCGACGCCCGACGATCGCGACGGCGAGACGCTTCGTGTGCACGGGAGCAAGACGAGAGAGAGCGACGGCACGATCGTCATCACGCCGCTCGTTCGGCCGTTCCTCGACTACGCCTGGGAGCACGCCCCACGGCGGAAGGACCGCCTCTTTCGACCGTGGTTGAAGATCCACCGGGACCTCAAGGCTGCGTGTGCCCGAGCTGGCATCCCCGCGTGTACCCCCAACGACCTCCGGCGGACGTTCGCGACCTGGCACCACCAGGCCGGCGTGGCCCCATGGATGATCGGGAAATTGCTCCGACACGGACTCCACGATGGCCGAGCTCGTCTACGCGATGGGCACTCCGGAGTCCCTCGGGGCGGTGCTTTCGACTGTACCCGGGTTGTACCCCGCGGGTCGCGAATACGGGTATAAACCGGCCTCAACCGCACACTCCGAAGTCACGGATCCGGCTAAAAACAGGGCGCCCCCGGCAGGAATCGGACCTGCGACCTTCGGTTTAGGAAACCGCTGCTCTATCCACTGAGCTACGGGGGCTCTTGCAGCGCTTCGGTAGCACGACGCCTCGTTCGAGGTCCACGGACGCGAGGGCGCCGTGATCCGGACTCAGTCGATGCCGAGCTTCACGCGAATCGCGGCATGGTCCGATGCGTACAGCGGCCGGGCGATCCCCGGCAGGCGATCGTGCAGCGCGAGCGAGACCTCGAGGGGGTGAACACCAGCACCTCGGGTCGGCGGGCGAAAGAAGACGTAGTCCAACCGTTGGGGTTGCGCGTGCGTCCCTTCCCGCGCTGCGAGCGCGTTGTTGCGGGGATCGAACGTCGACAGCTTCGCCTCCCCTCCGAGATCGACGAACCCTCGGGTCGCGAGCTCGAGCGCCTCCTGCTCCATCGGACTCGGCGCGTGCCCGTCGACGTTGAGATCGCCGCAGACAATGACCGCGTGCCCCGAGACGCACTCGGAGTGCACGAGCGCGCGTAGCTCCGCGAGCTGGCGAGCCCTGACGCGCGCGGCGCTCGGCTTGCTGCCTGATTGGAGGTGAGTCGTGATCACCTCGAGCTCCACACGACCGATCGCGACACGCGCGTGTAGCCAACCTTTTCGTGCAAAACGCTCGGGGCCGACATGCGGAGGCGTGAACGCGCTCCGATTCACCTTCACAAATGGGTGGCGGGACGCGATGCCGAGACCGGAGCCGCCGAACGCGAGCGGACGCCACGAGAGCTCGTTGTCGTCGCGAACTTTGTGGGGGTGTGATCGACGGCCAAAGAACTCCACCGCCTCTGCTGCCCATAGCTCTTGCATGCAGAGCACGTCGGCCGCCTCGCATACGGCGTTCACGTGGTGATGCAGAAAGCGCTCCGAGTCGACGACCCCTCGTCCGCGCAAGAACGCCGACGCCGTCTGCGCAGCGCCGAAGCAATTCCAACTCTGGAAGATGAACGAATCAGACATTCAGATGACGCGGCAAAGCCCTCCACAAACGTTCGCTGAAGGCGACGACAAGACATGATTCATCAACTATCTCTCTTCTGCACGAACGGCGGTGGGTGATACACTGTCGCTCGGGTCGTGACCAACTCCGAGATTCATGCGAAGGGTGCTACCGCGATCTTGGAGGCGTTGCCCGATCTGATCGCAACCGTCGGCCGCAACGGGCAGTGGCAGCTCAAGTACCCTCCACCGGTCTCGACGGGCTTGGAGGCTCCGACGCCTGAGGAGGTCATCACGCGCGCGGTCGCGGCGATCCATCCAGACATCGTACTGCGTGTGTTGCAGACGCGAGCGCTCGAGGGAACACGCGTGCTCATCGAGCGCGCCGACAAGACGTTCCACTACGAGATCCGCGTCACGCCCTCCGACGCGGACACTGTCGGGATCGTCGTGCGCGACTCGACGGAGCTGCATCAGCTGCGCTTGCATGCTGCGTTTCAGGAGCGAATGGCGGGCCTCGGTGTGATCGCCGCGGGTGTGGCGCATGAGATCAACAACTCGCTCACGTTCGTCGTCGCGAGCCTCGACGCACTCGCCCCGCTCGTCTCTGCTTCAGCCCTCGCGACTGGAGAAGGTCCCAAGCTGGTCAACGACGCTCGCGAGGGCGCAGCTCGCATCACGAGGATCGCGCGCGACTTGCGCGGCTTCTCGAAGCCCACCGGCGCTGACGGGCCCATCGACGTCAAGAGCGTCATCGAGTCGTGTGTGCGGATGCTGCAGTCGCAGGTTCGTCCACGAGCGCGGCTCGTCGTCGAAGATAGCGGGCCGGTGCCGCACGTGATGGGCTCGGAGGCGCGGCTCGCGCAGATCGCGTTCAACCTCTTGCTCAACGCCGCGCAGGCGATCCCCGAAGGCGCACCGGAGTCGAACGAGGTCCATGTTTCGCTACGCGCCAATGGATCGGTCGTGGTCCTCACGGTCGCGGACACGGGCCCTGGCGTATCTCCAGAGCTGCGCAAGCGGATCTTCGATCCGTTCTTCACCACCAAGTCCACCGGCATCGGGCTGGGCCTCTTCGTCACGCGTGGACTCATCGAGGATCTCGGCGGCACGATCACGGTGGAAGACAATGCGACGCGCGGCGCCTTGTTCGTCGTGACGTTCCCCGTGGCGCGCGCGGTCGTGGCGCCCAAAAAGCACACGACGCCGCGCGGCCTCCCTCGGCGGCGCGTGCTCATCGTGGATGACGAGCCGCTCATCTTGTCGTCGCTCGCGCGGCTGTTGAAGCCGCTGAAGGTGGTCACTGCCAACAGCGTGGCGAGCGCGATCGAGCTGCTCACAGGCGATCGCGAGTTCGACCTTATCCTTTGCGACATGATGATGCCCGACAAGAGCGGGATGGACCTGTTCGAGACCGCTCGCGACCGATGGCCCGAGCTCGCTGGGCGCTTCGTCTTCATGAGCGGCGGCGTCTACACGGATCGTGCGCGCGAGTTCCTCGATCGCGTCGACAACATGTTGCTGGAGAAGCCGCTCACGCGTGACGATCTCTTGTCGGTGATCTCCAAGATCGACGGATGATGCGAACGCTCGTCCTCGGCGATCTCCACCTCTCTGCACACACTCCGCGCGCAGTGGATCGAGATCTGGTCTCGCTCGTTCGGGCCAACGCTGGCGCGCGCATCGCATTCGTGGGCGACTTCTTCGATCTGTCGGCGGAGGTGCCGCGCGTGAGTAGTCATCGCGCGATCGAGGCTGGTTTCGGCGCGCACGAAGAAGTGAAGCGCGCTCTTGCCGAGCACGTGAGTCGTGGCGGCAGGCTAGTGTTCCTCAGCGGCAACCACGATCCTGAGCTCGGTGGGTTGACCGCCGCCGCCGAGATCGCTCGCGTCCTCGATCTCGACGCTCCAGCCGCGGCGCGCGTCTTGACGTCGCCGTGGTTCTTTCGCGAGGGTCGCGTGCACCACGAGCATGGGCACATCTTCGATCCCGACAACGCACCGGAGCATCCGCTCATCGTGCCAAGCGCGAGCCTCGGAGTGCATTTCGTCGAGGAGTTCATCGCACCGACCGGAGCGTTTGCGTACCTCAACGCCAATGACGGGACGCCGCTCGAGCTCTTCCTCTCGGCGTTTCGCTGGTACGGCGCGCGCGGGCCCTACGTCGTCTATCGCTACTTTCACGCGGCCGCGAAGGCGCTCGCCAAGAGTGGGCCGATGTTCTCTGGCGCGGGCGAGCGCGCGCGCGGAGAGCTAGCCATGACCGCATTCGTCGAGCACGTGGGCGCGACGAGAGAGATCGCCGACGCCATCACCAAGATGTCCGCGCCGCCGACGATGCGCAGCTTCCGCGACACGGTGGCGCGCCTTTATCTCGATCGCGTGCTGTCGACGATCTCGATCATGGCCGGCGTGGGCGCGCTCGGTCTCGGGCGTCCGCTGCTTGGGTTGGCGCTCGGGTCTGCGGGCGCGATGGGCCTCGTCGCGAGCTGGCTCCGCGGACACGATCGATACGGAGGCACCGTGGCGCAACGCCTCGAACAAGGCGCGCTCGGGATCGCAGACGCGACTGGGGCGGAGGTCGTGGTGCTCGGACACGCGCACGTCGCCAGCGAACGCGACGCCTACATGAACACGGGCAGCTTCGCGTTCCCGCGTGGCCTGAGCGGTCGCCCCCTCGTCATGATCGAAGACACCGACAAGCCACGCCCGGAGCGCATGCTCGTTCCCTGCTCTTGCTAGCCCTCGCTTCGGGCTCCACGAGAGGGACAGGTTTCTCGACATCAACGCGAAAAGGAGCGACAACTGCGGCCATGCGAACGCTGAGCCTCGTGGTGCCGATCTCCTTGTTCATGTTTGCTTGCGGTGCGGACACGCCGCCGCCGAAGGATGACAGCAAGCCGGTGACGAGCGCCAAGCCAGTCGAGGTCGCCGACGCGGCGCCGGTCGTCGACAAGACCGCAGATCTCCAAGCGCTCGCGAAGGAGGCGTACGCGTGGGGCTACCCGCTCGTCTACTTCGAGCGGACCAAGCGCACGATGACGAACCTCGCGCACGTGCCGCCGGACATCTTCCAACACCAGAGCAAGCTCGCTTCACCGGCCACCGGCGAGTCGTGGGCGAACAACGACGTGCTCGTGTCGAGCGCGTGGGTCGAGCTGAAGGACGAGCCCGTCGTGCTCAAGCTGCCAGACACGGGCACGCGCTGGTACATCCTCGAGTTCGTGGACATGTGGGGCAACCCGTTCACGCACCTCGGCAAGAAAACGAACGGAAATAAGGGCGGATCGTTCGTCATCACTGGGCCTGGGCAGACCGCGACGCTCGCCAAAGGGCAGACCGAGATCAAGGCGCCAACGTCTTCGATCTGGATCCTCGCGCGCACGCAGGTGGACGGCGAGGCAGACGTCACGAAGTTGATCGGCACGTTGAAGTCGATGACCCTCACGCCAGTGTCGGGCAAAGCGCCTGTGATGCCGCCTGCACCAGAGGCGCGACCGCAAGACATCAGGTTCTCCGACGCAGGCTTCTTCGACGAGCTTGGTGAGATGATGAAGCTCTATCCGCCGCCGAGCTCCGACGACGCGATGGTCAAGAAGCTGGCCGCAGCGGGCATCGGACCAGGCCTCACGCCCAGCAAGACGCTCGGCGAAAAGGAGGTCCTCGCGCTCAAGGACGGACAGAAGGCCGGCGAGAGTTTGTTGGATGAAGCGATCGAAAAGCTCCCGATGCGCAAGAACGGGTGGAACCTGGATCGCAAGTTCGGCGACTGGGGCAACGACTACCAGAAGCGCGGCGCCTACGCGAAGATGGGCTTCGCGCAGGGGTCTAGCGATCCCGACGAGCTGTTCGCGCCGACGACCAACACGGACGACGGCGGTCAGATCCTCACGGGCGCGCACGAGTACGTGCTGCACTTCGAGAAGGGCAAGACTCCACCCGTGGACGGCTTCTGGACGCTCACCATGTACTCGGGCAAAGGCGGAGGTCTCGTCGACAACCCGAAGAAGCGCTGGTCCGTAGGCAGCCGCACCGGTCTCAAGCCCAACGCGGACGGATCGATCGACGTGCACGTCAGCGTGGATGCGCCAAAGACCGGCGACAGCAACTGGCTCCCCGCACCAAAGGGCGACGCCTTCTTGCTCACCCTGCGCATGTTTCAACCGAAGGCAGAGGCCACGACGTACGAGCTGCCCGCCGTGAAGAAGATCAAATAGTCGTCGCCTTTGGCGAGCGACAACAACTAGGAGGATTGGCTTCGCCAGCCGCAGTAGCGCCTCAACGCTCGAGCGTGACGAACTCGATGTCGGGCGTGTCTGTGCCGCGTCTGCGTTCGGTCTCTCGCCAACCTGTACGATCCAGCTGAAAATAGGTGTCTCCGTCGACGTCGCGGTGGACCTCGGTGAGCAAGATCTTGGTCGCGCGCGGCAACGCTTGTGCGTAGATCTGCGCGCCGCCGATCACCATCGGCTCTTCGTCCGTGGCCCACGCGAGCTCGCACGCGGCGTCGAAGGTGGTCGTGACTTCGCAGCCGAGGACGGGCTTGCCTGCGCGCGACACGACGATGTTCCTTCGACCCTTGAGCGGCTTGCCCACTTCCTCGAACGTGCGACGCCCCATGATGATCGCGTGGCCCATCGTCATGTCGCGGAAGAATTTCATGTCCTCGGGGATCTTCCAAGGCAGCCCACCGTCCTTGCCGATGACGCCAGCGTCCGACACCGCGAAGACGAGCGTGAGCTTTTTCACACCGAGACCTCAGCGGCGATGTGCGGGTGTGGATCGTAACCCTCGAGCGTGAAGTCCTCGAAGCGGAACGCGAACAGATCCTTCACCGCTGGATTCAGGATCATCATCGGCCTCGGCCTAGGTTCTCGCTCGAGCTGCAAGCGCGCTTGCTCCAGGTGATTCGAATACAAATGCGCGTCTCCGAAAGTGTGCACGAAATCTCCCAAAGCGAGACTGGTCACCTGCGCGATCATCATCGTGAGCAGCGCGTAGCTGGCGATGTTGAAGGGCACGCCCAAAAACACGTCTGCGCTCCGTTGATAGAGCTGACAAGAGAGCGCGCCGGGCTGACCTTCCACTGCAGGCGGCGTGACGTGAAACTGAAACAGCGTGTGGCACGGAGGCAGCGCGACCTGATCCGCCTCTCTGGGATTCCACGCGGTCACGATCAAACGGCGACTGTAGGGGCGTGACTTCAAGTCATTCAACAACGCCGCGATTTGATCGACGCCGTCAGTGGCCCACTGCCCGTTTTCGTTCAAGTCGCGCGTGACACTCGCTCCGAAGTTGCGCCACTGGTGGCCGTAGACGGGCCCCAAATCTCCCTGTTTTCTGCCGTATTTCGCGGTCTGCTCCGCCGTGGCCCAGTCGTTCCAGATGCGAACACCGGCGTCTTGCAACGATTGAACATGAGTCTCGCCGCGCAAGAACCACAAGAGCTCATGGATGATGCTCTTGAGATGAACCTTCTTGGTGGTGACGAGCGGGAACCCTCTCTGCAGATCGAAGCGCATCTGCCAACCGAAGATCCCTCGCGTCCCAGTCCCCGTACGATCGGGACGATCTCGTCCGTAATCGAGGATGTGTCGGAGGAGCGCTTGGTACTCTTGCATCTCAGAGCTTGGGCGCGGGCACGGTCGGCTTGCGGTTGACCATGATGCTGCCGTGCGAGTCCTTGTCGGGATATCCGTAGCGGAAGGAGACGTCTACGTGAGGGTTGGTGTCGAACACCTTCTTCACGTCCGTGGCGATCTTGGGATCCACCGCGCCGAACGGCAACGGCCAAGTGTACGTGCCGTAGGTGTCCTGCACGAAGCCCATCTTCTTCGCATAAGCCGGCGGGAAACCCGTGGTGTCCGAGATCATGAAGTCCGTGTGCTTGGCCATGTAGTCGCGGATGATCGAGAAGTCGTCGCTCCACAACAGGTGACTGCCCGCCTTGGTCATCGCGGCGATCTG
>JANYHY010000693.1 GCA_025362165.1 Myxococcales bacterium
CGCGGGGTTCTCTGGGTTGTCGAACTGATTTGGCAACACGGCGTTCGTCTCGCTCGCGAGTCGCGAGGCCGTCGCGACGAAGTCGTCGTCTTCGATCACCATCGCGCCGAGCGCGTCGAGCACAGCGAGCTTCTCGCGCGCGGTGCCTTTCGGAACCACGATCGTGCACTTGTAGCCGCGCGCCGCGCACACCATGGCGAGGCCGACGCCAGTGTTCCCGCCGCTCGCTTCGACGATGCTGCCACCGGGTCTCAGCGCCCCGCTTCGCTCCGCTGCGACGACCATCGACAGCGCCGCACGATCCTTGATGCTCCCACCGAGGCCCACGTACTCCAGCTTGAGCCAAACCTCTGCGCTCTCCGCTGTCACCATCCGACGTAGTCGCACCATCGGCGTGCGCCCGATCGCGTCGAGGACGTCTCGATGAAGCATGACAGCAGCATAGCGGCTTTATGCTTTCTGACGCGATACGACGCGCACAAGACCGCACGTGCATGCGAATAGAACGCGCCATGACGGCGGAGTCATGGGCACGCAGCCGAGTGTGCTTCCTCACAGGTGCGAGCGAAGAACTTCTCCCCGCTTGGGGCGTACTCCTCAATGGCATGCACGCTGCACTGCAAGGTCGTAGGCCGCCCGAGCGTTCGAAAGTTGTCTCCACAATGTCGCACCCTCAGGGCTCTGGAAAAGGAAACCCCGTGTTCGAGAAGCTCGATTTTCTAGTTCGCTTTTGGCAGCTCAGCGCACGTCACGCGACCATTGGCGAGCCGCTCATGGCGGCCGAGCAGCGAGAGCTCCTCGCGCTGTTGCAGCTCGTCACGAGCGATCTGCCGATCCCTCGTCCGGGCTCGTTGATCAAGACGGGTGCGTCGATGCCCGCGCAGGTGATCGGCGACGGCGGTATCCGTGCGGTGGAGATGCGCAACGTGAGCGCGGGTTGCATCCTCGTCACGACGCTCACTCCGTTTACGCAAGGCTCGCGCTTGATCCTCCGCGCCGCCGACGCGGTGATCGGAGTCGAGTACGCGATTCCGTGTAAAGTACAATGGTCGTATCCAGGCGCTCCCCACTCGATGGCACTGGTCGTCGACGGCATTCCCACACGCAGCGACTTCGAGAGCAAGCGCCTCGGAAGCCAGGGACTGATCTTCGCCCAGCGGCACGAGAACCTAGTCAGTTGAACTCACCCAACGGGGTTCGCGGCCCGCAAACGATCGCCGAGGACCGCGCGGATCTGCGCCGGCTCGAACGGCTTGTTGAATCGAACGTTCGGGACGCGATCTAGAAACTCCTGCGCGCCGGCCGTGAACGTGCCGCCAGTGACGAACACGATCCCCGCCGCGCACTCTGGTGACGTCTTCGAGAGTTGCTCGTGAAACTCCATGCCGGTCATGTCGGGCATCATCAGATCGCAGATGATCGCGTCGAACTTCTCTCCTGCCTCCAAGCGAGCGAGCGTCGCGCGCGCGTCGGACGCAGTCTCCACGTCGTGGTCGCGCGAGAGCATGCGCTTCATCGCGCGAAGGAAGGACAGGTCGTCGTCCAACACGAGGACTCGGCCCCGCGGGCTCACTTGCGCGGGTGCGATCGAAGCGTCGCGGGGCTTCGTTTTGGACGCGGGCAGCCAGACGCGGAACTTGCTGCCTTTGCCAGCGACGCTCTCGACCTCGATCTTCCCGCCGTAGGTCGTGACGATGCCGTGGCAGATGGAGAGGCCAAGGCCTGTGCCGATTCCCACAGGCTTGGTTGTGAAAAACGGATCGAAGATGTTTTCAAGCTCCGCAGGCGACATGCCGACGCCGTTGTCATGCACCTCGAACACCACCTGATCGCCGCTGTTTCTAGTGACGATCCGGATCTCGTGGCGCGACACGTCGCCCTCCGGAATGGCTTGCGCTGCGTTGAGGAGCAGGTTGAGCACGACTTGCCCGACGCGCGCGGCGTTCGCTTCGACGTCTGCCGTTGGGCCGTAGTCCTTCACCAGCCGGGCTCGGTGTCTGATCTCGTTGTAGACCATGTTGATGGAGGCTTCGATCGTCCGCTGGAGATCGACGGCGCCGACGTGCTCTGCCTCTGCACGAGAGAACGTGCGCAGATCGCGGACGATGACGCGCACGCGCTCGGAGGCCTCACGCGCGTCGGTCAACATCTCGGACACGATGTCGACACCCGGTACGCTCGTGCCCCATCGCTGCAGCTCCTCTGCGATGAGCGCCAGGTTGGCGGTGACCGATGATAGCGGCGTGTTGATCTCGTGCGCCACGCCAGCGGCGAGTCGCCCGATAGAGGCGAGCCGCTCGCCGAGCAGGCGTTGCTCCTGAAGCGCGCGCAGCTCCCGGACGAGCTCCTCGAGCTCGGTGTTGCGCGCCTCGAGCTCTTTCTTGCGTGCGCGGAGATCGAGCCTCAAAAAGAGTCGGTTGGCGGCGCCCTCCACGGCCGCGACGAGATCCTCGCTGCGAAAAGGCTTGAGGACGCAACGGAAGAAGCCCAAACGCAGGCTTCGGGTGAGCGAGTCGACGTCGGCGTGCGCGGTGACCAAGATGGCCTCGAAGTCGGAGCGCACGTTGCGCATCGTCTCGACCAAATCGATCCCGCTCGGGCCGCCTGCGAGGTTTTGATCGACGACGAGGATGGGCGTCGCGAGATCTTTGAGCGCGTGCAGCGCCTCCTCCATCGAGCTCGCCGTCGTGACTGTGTACTCGCGCGAAGACAGCGTCCGCGATATCATCTTGCGGATGGCCGCGTCGTCCTCGACGACCAACACGGGGAACCGTTGCGGCGCCGGCGGGTTGGTGGAGTCGGGTACGATCTCAGCGCCCATTGTTCCGGAGCATAGCGACTGCGTCTTCGGGACACTAGTGCACCGTCGTCGAGCTGAGCTCAACATCGCGAGCGATCGACTCGCGCCGCGAACCGGGCGGTGCACTAGCGCGGCGCTAGGGGACCTCGACGACCTCGAAGATCCTTCGAACGACTTGCTCTGCCGTGACCTCTTCGGCGTCTGCTTCGTAGGTGAGCACCAAGCGATGTCGCAGCACGTCGGGTCCGATCGCCTTCACGTCCTCGGGTGTCACGTAGCCGCGCTGCCGCAAG
>JANYHY010000697.1 GCA_025362165.1 Myxococcales bacterium
AAATCGGCGCAAATTTAGCCCTGGATGCTATCGCCCACTATCGCCCACTGTTCGCGTTTAGACGCCACGCGCCCCGAGCACTGCCGCGAAACCATCACGACAAATGGACCGACGCACTCCAAACGCTCATGATTTACTTACGCGCTTATGTGGACGGCGGTGGATACCTCGCGCCAGCGTGTCCCCCTCCTCGTTCGGTTTGCGCGGACTCATCTTGGCAAGCCTATTATGACGATGGCACTTGCATCGCTGGACAGTGTGTTTGGGTGACCAGCTTCTATTACTGCGGGCCCACGGGCTGCGATTCGTTGCCCGGCACCTGCAATCCGCACCGAAGAGGCACGGCACCCGACCCTCATCACTGATCTCCGAATTAGGCCTCAGAAGCGGCCGGTGAGTCCGCCGGGGGCGAGCCACACGCCTGTCTGCCAGGTGTCCGCCGCGCTCACTTGAGTCGCGCCGAATGCGACGAGCGTGATGCCCGTGACGAGGGTCATCCAACTACCGACCGCCCACAAGTCGATCGAAGCGATCGTGAGGCTCGAGCCACCGTATTGTGAGGCCAGAGCAGCGAGGAAAGTGGATAAACCTCCGGACCCAGCTCCAACAACGATCATCGTGGCGCCGAAACCCACGATCATGGGGCTGCGCATCCGCGTCGTCGGCGCCGGCGGTTCTTCGGTGTCGGTCGGATCTGCGTGGGCGAGAGCGCTCGCGCTCGAGAGCAGCAACGCACACGCCGTCGTCACGACCGTTCGCATGCTCTTCAGGATACACGCTACGGTGAGCGTGTGTGGCGCGCGACGTTGTTCGTCTTCTTGGTCGCGACCACCGCGCACGCGCAAGAGAGCCCGATACCTAGAGTCGTCGCGATTCATGGTGATGAGGTCGACGTCGACGGCTATGGCTTGGTCGGGCAAGGCGTCTCGTTCAAGCGGAGCCGGTTCTTGGCGCCGATCGTACGCAATGCCGGGTCCTCCATCACGGTGACTCTCCCGCTACACGAGCGCGTCCGCGTCGGCGAGCCCGTGAGCATCGAGGCGCGCGCGGGTGGCGGCGTGCGCGTCGCGCCTCCTCGGCTAGGCAACCTGCTCTCGCTCTCCACCGAGGTCGGCGCCTTCGCCGGAGCTGACATCAGTCACACGAACCGCCCCGGCGGGGCCGGTACTCAGATCCTCGGTCGCCTCGCCGCCGAGTACCGCTTCGAGTTTCCGATGGCCGTTCGCGCCACGCTCGCGCACGCGTCGCTCGCGTTCCTGCAGCCGACGAACATCGCTGCGCTCGACGCATCGGCGGGCCTATCCTTCGACACGCAGCTCGCGGAGCTCGGCCTGAGCGCGGGCGTGATGACCCTCAACGACGCGACGCTCCCCAACGGAGCGAGCGCGCTGACCTTCACGCCGCTGCTGCGGCTCGGCGCGATTGATGGGGTCTCGTTCATCATGACAGTTCAGACGTTCGCGTTGGCGGGACGACTCAGCGTGGGCGGCGCCGATGGCGCGTTCGCGTTTCCGCTCGTCGATCGCTATTGGCTGCTCATGCGGTTCGGCGGCAGCCGCGACGGCTTCGCGCACGCGGATCTAGCGCTGCGCGCGCTCGTGCGAGGGAACGGCGATCACGGCTCCGTCTTCCTGCTGGGGTTCGCGGGCGCGGCGTTCACCTATTTCGAACAACGACTCGAGGACGTCATCGGTCCAGGCAGTGGCCTAGGGATCGAATTCCGACCGTGAGCTGCTACAGTCTCCGAATGCGTTGGCTCGCCGTGTCGATCGCGGGGGTGCTCGTCCTCCTCGCGTGCACCGGCTTCAACGAGACCGGACCGACGACGACGCCACCAGAGATCGCTGCGCCGACTGGCCGCTGTGATCCGGTGTCGAACACGCCGAACAACCCCGACCTCACTTATGACGCCTCCGATTCGAGCTTCGGCAACGACGGCTCGGTTCAGGATGGAGGCGCGGACGTCCTCGATGGTGGTCAGCTCGCGCTCGACGCGACCGCGGACGCCGCTGACGTCTACGTGCCGAGCCAGCCTCCCTACCAACCTTATTGCGAGCCGCCCTATTCCGTGTGCGCGAACTCCGAGTGGATCGCGTACTTCGACGACGGGCGCTGCGTCGACGGCACGTGCTTCTTCACTACGAAGTATCACTACTGCCCAGGCGGGTGCGTCAACAACCTGTGCGCGGCTCACCGATCCGTCGGCGGCGGGGGCGGTGGCACGGCACCACTGTCGCCACCAAAGTGGTGAGGCGTGTCGCGTGCATCGTCGCGCTCGCGGCGTGCTCGAGCTCGCCCGCGATCAGCGCCACGCCGAGCACGCTGTCATTCGCCTTCGATGTCGATGCGCCGCTCAATCAGGAACTCTACGAGTGTTGGTCGTTTGACGTGGGCACCTTCAGCGACGCATACGTGAGCGCGATCCGCTGGACGACGCCGGATCCGAACGGCGTCATGCTCCACCACGCGACGCTCTACGCGACGGACTCTTGGTCTGCGGGTGCCAAGTCCGATTGTTGGGACATGCCCACGAGCGCGACGGGCATGCACGTATGGGCTCCCGGCACTCCCGAGCTCGCACTGCCCGCCGACATGGGATTGGCGTGGCCCGCGAACACGAAGAAGGTCGTCATTCAAACGCACGCGATCCGCACCGCAGCGGCCCCCGCGACGAGCGGCAGCGTGACCATCGACTTCGTGCACGGCACGCCTGCGCGCAAGGCTGCTTGGATGGTCGTCGAGAATCCAATCCCTGCGTTGCGCCCACACATCCAAGACACCTCGTCGACGAGCTGCGTCGCCGCGGGCACCGTGCACGCGATCTTCGATTGGCCGCACATGCACTTGATGGGTCAAGAGTTCCACGGTCGCGTGGTGCACCCCGACGGCTCGTCCACGCCGCTGGTCGACGTCGTTCCTTGGAACTTCGCCAAGCAAGAGACGCATCCCATCGACGTGACCATCCATGCGGGCGACAAAGTCGAGACAGAATGCATTTGGCTCAATACGACTGACCAATACATTTTTGGAGGTCCCAAGACGACCGACGAAATGTGCAATCACGCGCTCATGGTCTGGCCCGCCGAGTCCGCGCAATGGCAGGGCAACTGCCCCTAGAGTGTCAGTGGACCTGAGTGAGATTCGGCAAGACGCAGCCGCCATCCACGCACGTTCGCCCATATGGGTAGCACTGATGAACGTTGACGCGGAACGAGCAGCCGCTGTCGACGCATCGACCGTCGTCGAAATACTCGAGGAGCTGCTCGCCGACGCAGACCGAGCGAGGCAGCGGACACACGCTGGCGTCGACTCCTGCATCCACCGCGCACGCGAACGATGGTGCGGGCACCAACACGTCGAGCTCGACGGGCACCCAATCACTGTCGGCGAGGACGAGATCACCGTCTTCCGCTTCGTCTGCGGCATCCGTGGCCGTCGCGTCCACGCCGTCAACGGTGGAGGGCGCGTCGCATCCGAGCAGCAAGACGAGGAACAGCCCGCGCACCAGCGACGGATAGCAGGTCTCGCCAGATTGGGCTGCTATGGCGCTCATGGTCTCTTGACCATCGATCAGTTCGGCGCGGTGTGATGTGGCTGCACACAGCCACCGTCGACGCAGGTGCCTTGAAGTGAGCATTCGTGGACGTTGACTCTGAACGCGCAACCTCCGTCGACGCATCGACCGTCGTCGAAATACTCGAGGAGGTCGCCAGCGCAGACCGAGTGCGGCAGCGGACACACGGTGGCGTCGGCGCCGCCGTCCACGCACGCGACCGCCGGTGCTGGTATCAAGACGTCGGGGATCAAGACGTCGGGATTGGGATTGGCGGGTACATAGCCACCATCACCGAGGACGAGGTCGCCGGTCTCCGATTCGTCCGTGGCATCCATGAGTGTCGCGTCCGCGTCGTTCAGGGACGCCGCGTCGCATCCGAGCAGCAAGATGAGGAACAGCCCGCGCACCCGGCAAGTCTAGCTGGTCTTCCTGCATACGGTTGGTTCGCAATAGATTCGATGTACGCGCATTCGGATTCCCGGCCTCAATCAGTTTGGCGGTGGTGGTGTGGTGAGGCGTGGCATGAGACAGCCGCCATCGACGCAAACGCTTCCACTTGGGTAGGAGCAATCGTGGACCTTGATGGTGAACGCGCAACCTCCGTCGACACATCGACCGTCGTCGAAATACTCGAGGAGCTGCGCGCCTGCGCAGACCGAGTGCGGCAGCGGACACACGGTGGCGTCGACGCCACCGTCCACGCACGCGACCGCTGGCGCTGGTATCAAGACGTCGGGGGTCACGACGTCGGGCTGGGCGGGTACATAGCCACCATCATTGAGGACGAGGTCCTCCGATTCGTCCGTTGCATCCACGAGTGTCGCGTCCGCGCCGTTGAGGGTGGACGCCGCATCACATCCCAACATCAAGAAGAAGAGAAGCCCGCGCACCCGCGAAGGATAGCAGGTCTGCGGAGTGATAATCTCGAGCCGGATGGGTCGGGTTCACGTGATGGTCGGCGCGGTGTTGTTCATCTTGCTCCCCGCGGGCTCGCGACTCTTTGGCGACGGATTCTTCGCATGGACGATGTACTCGCGCTCGAGCGAATATCGGATCGACATCGAAGTACACGACGCGAGCGGTTGGCGGAGCGTCGCTCCCACTGGGCTCGCCGACCACGCGAGCGCCCATCTCGGCGCGGTGCTCGTCGGCGCAGAGACGTTTCATCACGGCGCTAGCTTGGTCGTGCTGCAAGATCACCTCGAGGACTTCGCAGCGTTCGTGTGCTCCGAGCGGTCTGGTGATCGCGCGGTCGTCACGCTCCACCAACGAGACGACGCCGAGAGCCACGAAGACGTGACCCGCGCCGAGATCGCATGCCCGTCGCACTGAAGCGCCTCGCCATCGCGCGCGTCGTGGTCGGATTGATCTTCTTGGTCCGCACGACTCCTGTGGCGAGCTGGTTGGGCTTCGCGTGGGGCGAGCAAGCCTTGATGGGGAGCGGCGGCGGCGGTTGGCATCCAGTGCCGTTCGCGTTTGCGCTGCCCGCAGGAGCTCTGATGGCCTTCGCGATCGTGCGAACCCTCGCGGCGCTCGCGTTTTGCGTTGGCTTCCAAAGTCGCTGGGCGGGCATCGCTGCCAGTGCCCTCGGATACCTCGCACTCGAGCAAGACCCGATGAGCTACGTCAACTCGCTGCACCTCTTGTTCTCGTCGACGCTCTTGCTCGCGCTCGCTGACTCGCAAACGACCTTGGCGATTGGCCCGCGCCCGGCCTCTTCACCGCGGACCAGCGTTTGGTTGATTCGCGGTCTGGCGATGAGCGTTTATGCGTTTTCCGGCTTGGCGAAGCTGAACAGTGATTTTCTATCGGGTCATGCGCTGACGACCCTCCACACGGACGGCGAGCTCACGGGCGCGATTGCCGATCTCGTCTGCGCGTCATTCCTACGAACACGCGCTATCTCCATCCTGGCCGCAGCGTTCGAGTTGCTCATTCCATGGCTGCTCATGTGTCGACGCACGCGGAGAGCAGCAGTGATTGTCGCCTTGGCGTTTCACCTGCTCATCGAGCAGTCGATGCACCCAGACGTCTTTGGCTGGCTGATGGTCACGCTGTTGTTCACATTCGCGTCGACCCAAGCGCGCTCTGTGTCGGCTCAAGAATCTGCAGACCGGGCGCGCCAGTCTGCCACGCGTGAGACCAGCCAGATTTCAGCTGCCGTCAGCGTGGTGCTCAATCTCCCGTAGCGTCGGTGGATGCGTCGGGGTTGCTGCACACGGAACTGGCGAGTGCAAATGAGTCGGCGTTGTAGAAGGCGCAACCGCAGTCGCTCACTGTGACGCGCAGGTTGGCGGTCGACGTGCTTCCGTCGGCGAGCTTGATGGTGATGCTGCATGCCTCGTTGGCCGGCCTCTGGATCGCGCACCTCGTGTGCTGGCAGCTCACCACATTTGCCACGCACGTCGTGGTGAACGACACGATCTCGCAAGCCGAAGACACCAGGACCTCATGCGGGCAGGGCGTGAGCGTGTCACAGTGGCTATCACCGCACGCCGAGATCCCAAGGCCGATCCAACCAACGACGAAACCTTGCATCGCGGTCATTGCTTTCACGGCGGACAGCCTTGTTGCTGCTCTTTCATCCAGACGCCGCGCTCGCACTTCTGAACGAACGCCCCGCAGCAGACAGGCGGATACTCGCAGCGCATGCCGGGGACGCTGCACGCGGTCCCGAGCTCGGGGCGCTTTGCGCAAACGGAGGCCGGCGCGAAGCAACTCCACTTCGGGAGATTCTTGCCAGGGCTGCACCCGGCGCACACGCAGTCGACGCCGGCGTCTGGGTACGAGCAGACCGCAACGTTGTAGGTGTAGCCGCAACTACCAGTCGGAGGGGAAGATGGACATGGGTTCACACACGGATGAGCGTTGCGAGTGTCTTGCCAACCACTATCGAGCAGGCACGCCTGCGCTCCAGCGCAGAGTGGCTCGGCTGCTCCATAGTTGTACTCACACACGCGACCAAGCTCGGTGCATGGGACCTTCGGCTGCAAATCGGGCTGCGAAGGACAGGGATCCAGCATCGGCAACGCCTCAACATCCGCACCGGCCTCGACGGGCGTCGTTTGCGCGCGGGCGATCGCCCCGCAGCCCATCGCGAGCACCCCAAGCGCGGCGATGAGCTTTGTTGCATGGCTTGCCCACATTCGCGCATCATGCACCTCTGCTCGCGCCGAGGCACGTTGCGTGTGCGCTTTCGGCGTTGTTTAGGAACTCCATGAGGCGCTGGTCACCTACGCTCGTTCGGAGAGCACACCAGCGCACTAGAGCCCGAGCCGGCCAGAGGACCCCCTTATTGGAAGAGTCGCGTCTTGAGGAGAGCCTCGCTCGACCACGAGGCCGCATAACGACGCGACCACGCGACGCGTTCAAGGCCGCCTCTTGCCCTCCAGCACAACCGGCGCAAAATCACCCCGAAATGCAGTCCCCCACCGTTCGCGTTCCGACCATGCGCGCCCCGAGCACCGCCGCGAAACCATCGCGACGGACTCTTGACGCTCCCCGAAACGCGCTTGATTTACTTTACGCGCTTCGACTGATGCCTAATGCGTTGGGCATCAATGCGCTTCAATTCGTCATTGCGCCCGAGCCGACGACCAGACGTCCTAGCAAAGGTCGTCGCGGTCGTAAGCCCAGGGCTCCGCGCGCACCGCGTGAGAAGCGTAAGGTGACTGATCCTTTGGAGGCAATGCTGCGTGAGTGGCGCGCCAATGAGGCTAAGAAGAGCCGAATCCCTGCGTTTCGCGTCATGAACGATCGCACGCTGCTCGGCATCGTGACCGCCCGCCCGACCGGCGAATCCGAGCTCCTCGACGTCAGCGGGATTGGTCCTGGACTGCTCGGCAAATACGGCAAAGCCATCTTGGCGATAGTCTCGGCGAGTCGATAGACCGCGACGTGAATAGGCGATCACCCCGCTGGCTGAGAGCTATTGCGGCGACCCTAGCGAATCGAGCCGCAAGCGCCCCACCGAAACCTCGTACCCGAGCGGGACAGCACGGGCTTGGGTCTGCGCGACTAGCTCTTTGCAGGTGATCGCTACCGGTCTCCACGTGGCCGGTAAATTCCATCGCGCGCCGTCACTCAAACGGACGATCGAGGCACTCGGCCCATCGAAAGCGGTATACCCACAACCAACGATGAGCGACGCACCCACATCGACATTAACCCGCAACAGACGCGGCTTTAGGTCGCTCGCAGAGGTTGCAAACCCACTAGTCATCAGGGACGTCGGTGCTTGCAACCAAACGAGGTCCGTACCATCACTCGCCGCCGCGACGACATCGGTGGGTGCCGTAGTCAGAGGAGTAACGGCGCCGTCTGTCGCCTCCAGATCGAGGTCTGCTTTTTTGAACTGCGACGCGCTTGTGTATCGGTTGGTCACGAGGTTCGGACCTACCCATGAGCCACGCCGATTGGTCCCGGTCGGTACGCCATATGAAAGTGGTTTGGTCAGAGAACCCAGCTCGGTCTTCGACGCCCAGCCGTCTTGGCCCACGCTCAATCCGCGAAACCCAGTCGTCGGAGGTATCGCCACACCAAGAAAAGAGGACGATCCGAGCGTGGACCATATCAAGGGTCCGTCGTCGTCACACTGACCGTTGCCCGACAAGCAAGTGACATACGCCGCAGGAACGATCCACTGTCCATGACCAATTGCAGGATTGCCGAGCACACAGCCGCTCGCGCTCGGATCTGCCCAATCGCGCGGAGGAAAAATCCGCATGATGTTCAGAACGCCTTCATCGATATCGAGTGCAGTAGCCTGGTAGGTCCCGCCCGCCTGCTGCATATAACTGATCTGCAGACCTCCGGATGAGGTTGGCCAACCACTAACGACCAAGTTGTCGATCGGGTTCTCCGTGTTGAACTCACCGAGCGGTTGAGAGATCGTCATCTGGCCGCACACGGCCGTGGGAGGAGCGCTGTCACAACGCTCGTTCCATATGGGGGCCTTGGGCATCGGCTGACCGAGTTTAGGAGCGCAAGGGGTGCAGTCTTTAAAGGGCCAAAGTGGATTCGAAAGCAGGCGGCTATCGGCCACGGTCCAATCTGCGGAGGTCCAACGCTCACACGCACCTCTGAGCGTCGTGATCGCATCAACGGGATCTCCGGCGTCCACTGGTGGGTCTACTTCACGCACCACGCTAGGAACCGAGCCGCACCCAAGCAACGCTCCAAGGATCCACCGCGCGCTCACGAACCCACAGTAGCAGTCTCAGAGCGCTGAGACGACGACGCGCGATCGATCTGCTGCCTTCTTCCGCGCCATCCAACCCTTGGCGTCTTGGAAGACACGCTCGATGATCTGCGAGCGCTTCGCCAGGGAGTAGGGCAGCAGAGTCTCGTAGGCGAGCCCCCCGTCGTGACGTAGCTCCGCGTTGGTGCTCGCGTGGGTACATGAGAACGAGAGCAGGCCCGCACTAGCTCGCGTGTTCGGTCGCTCCTTGGCGGTGATACTCTTGCGGGATGCGCTTGGCCGTCACTACGCTCGCGTTGCTCACCGGTTGTGCCGGCGCCGTCGCGAGGACGGAGGACGCGGGGACGCCGGGCAACGAGGCGAGCGCTCCGTGGTCGTATACCTACGTCGTGGATTCCCAAGAGTTGGCAGTAGGCGGCACCATCGTTGTGTTTG
>JANYHY010000258.1 GCA_025362165.1 Myxococcales bacterium
CGGCCGCGGTCTCTTCTCGCGACAAGCTGGGCTCGACGTGCTCTTCGCCGCCATGCGCACGGTCCTGATGGTCGGAGTGGCATTCGCGCTGAAGGCCGCCAGACGCGGCGTCCTCGGCGCCACCGGTGGCTTCGCGATCGCCGCCACGATCATCTTCGTCATCGCCACACGCGTGGCGGGCACAGGCCGCGCCTCTGCGCAGACGACGCTGGATCGCCGGAGCTATCTGGCGACGTTGGCGCCCCTCGCGTTGGCGCAGCTGTTCGTGAACCTCGTGATGCAGGCCGATATCCTGCTTCTCCGCCCGTTCTTGGTCGGCGCAGCGGAGCACACGGGTTTGCACGGCTCCGACGCTTCGGACGCTGCGAGCTCTTGGGTGGCTGTCTATCGGGCATGCCAGCTGTTCGCGTTCTTGCCGTATCAACTGTTGGTGAGCCTGACCCAAGTGCTCTTCCCGATGCTCGCGCACGCACGCGCAGACAACGACGTTGTGAAGGTCAAAGAGTACGTCGCTCGCGGCGCGCGGCTGGGAGCGATCGCCACGGGCGTGTTCGTCGCGGTGGTGGCTGCGACACCGCGTTCGCTGCTCGGATTCCTCTATTCGCCGACGATCGCCGCTCAAGGGGCGAGCACGCTCCGCATTCTGGCGCTCTCCCAGGGCGCGTTCGCCATGTTCGCCATCGGGTCCACGATCCTCGCGTCCGTGAGCCGCGAGCGTGCTGCCGCTCGGTTGACGCTGCTTGCTCTCACGCTCTCGGCGACTTGCTGCGCAGTCGCGGTGCCGCGAGCGGTCTTCGGCGAGGCGCAGCTCATCACCAGCGCAGTGGCCGTGGGCAGCGCGCTCTTGGTGTCTCTCTTCGTGGCAACGTGGTTGGTGACGCGAGAGACTGGTGCATTCGTCTCTCTCTGGACCGCGGCGCGCGTCGCGCTGGCGATCGCTGTGACGGTGGCCGTTGGATCCGTGCTCCCTACTGCGAGCCGGATCCTCACCCCCGTCGTGTGCGTGATCTCTGCTCTGGTGTACATGTTGACGCTCGTGGCGACCCGCGAGGTCCGCGCCGGAGATCTCAGGGACATGATCGGCGTCCTCCGCCGACCGCGCGCCACGAGCTAAAGCCGCTCGTTTCGGCCCTCGAGTTTGGTATGGAGCGCCTATGCGTAGTGTCGTGTTGGCGGTCGCCGTCATGTTGTGTGGTTGCTCCAAGGAGAACAAAGCCGTCGTGACAGACGCGGCGCCGGCGAGCAGCGGGGATTTGAGCGCCGACGCTGCGACAGCAACGATCACCATCAACGGCAAGACGTTCGCTGTTGCGACCGTCACCGCGATTCAGTCCACACGGTTCAAAGAGAAAGACCCCAAGAAGGCGCCGAACATCATCGTGACGATCGAAGACCTCCAGCGAAACGCGCTGTCCTTCGACATACCTTGGAACGACGGCGCACCCGGTGACGTGGCGGACGCGACGGTGAGCTACACCAGCAGCAGGGACGTGAGCTACACCACCCTCCAGCCGACCCATGTCAACGTGACGAGAGTGGACCCAGGCGTGGGCCTTCACCTATATGACGCGAACTTCGACGTGACCGTGCAGATCCCCGGAAAACAAGACACGCTCGCGATTCGAGGCTCGTTCAATCGCCTCCGCGTGAAGGACTCGATCAGCCGCTTACGACGCCTCTGAACGAGACGCGATCGTCGCCTCGGTGAGCCGAGCGCGAAGCGATACCTGCTCGCTCCGCGCTCCGCTCGATACTCCGCGGCTAAGCGTCGCCTTCTGTCCGCCGCCCAGGCTTCACGGGTCCCGCGGCGATGATGGCTTGCCGCAGCGACCCTTGCAGCTCCATGTTCGTGGAGAGCGTCTCGCGTGAGCGCTCTCGCCCGTTGCCGAGAGTCTCGCCCGCGAACGAAATGTGATTGCCGCTCTTGTCGAGTATCCCGCGTGACAGGCCGAGATCGATGAGCTCGGAGAGCGTGTCCACACCGATGGCGTAGCGGATCTCGAACTCCGCCTCACAGAAGGGCGGCGCGCATTTGTTCTTCGCGATTTTCACGCGCGTACGACCGCCGACGATTTCGTCTCCGATCTTCACCTGCCCGATGCGCCGCACGTCCAAGCGCATGGACGCGTAGAATTTCAGTGCGTTGCCGCCGGTCGTCGTCTCTGGACTGCCGAACGTCACGCCGATCTTCTGGCGCAGCTGATTCAGGAAGACGATCGTGGTGCCGGTGCGGTGCGCTACGGCCGTCAACTTGCGCAGCGCTTGACTCATCAAGCGTGCCTGTAGGCCCATGTGTTGGTCCCCCATGTCGCCCTCGATCTCCGCCTTCGGGACGAGCGCGGCCACCGAATCGATCACGACCAGATCGATCGCGCCCGACCGGATCAGCGTCTCGGTGATCTCGAGCGCCTGCTCTCCAGTGTCCGGCTGGGATACGAGTAGCTTCTCCGTCTCGACTCCGATCCCGCGCGCGTAGTTGATGTCCAACGCGTGCTCCGCATCGATGAACGCGCACACTCCACCCGCTCGCTGCGCTTCGGCGATCGCGTGGAGTGCGAGCGTGGTCTTCCCGCTCGACTCCGGGCCGTAGATCTCGATGACGCGGCCGCGCGGGAGGCCGCCGACTCCAGTCGCTAGATCGAGCGCGAGCGAGCCCGTGCCAATGACGGCGACCGGCTCAGTATCGGCGTCGTCTCCGAGTGTCATGATTGCGCCGCGGCCGAACTGCCGCTCCACGCCCGCG
>JANYHY010000751.1 GCA_025362165.1 Myxococcales bacterium
GCCGAAGCGCTCGCGCCTCGCCTCGCGGAGGTCGCGGACGCCAAGGTCGGCCTGCGCATCCTCTCCAATCTGTGCGATCGACGCTGCGTACGCGTGGTCTGCAGCGTGCCCGCAGACCAGCTCTCCACGGACGACATGGAAGGCGACGCGGTCATCGACGGCATCGTGAACGCCTCGCGCTTCGCGGAGTTGGATCCCTACCGCGCGGCGACCCACAACAAAGGCATCATGAACGGCGTAGACGCGGTCGTGATCGCGACCGGAAACGATTGGCGCGCGGTGGAGGCCGGTGCTCACGCGTTCGCTGCGCGCAGCGGTCAATACTCGCCGCTCGCCACGTGGAGGCGTGACGGTGATCGCCTCGTCGGTACGATGGAGATGCCCATGGCGCTGGGCACGGTCGGCGGGACGTTGCGCGTGCACCCAGCGGCGCGTTTGAGCCTCGAGCTGCTCGGAGTGGAGTCCGCCCAAGAGCTCGCCGCGGTCGCGTGCTCGATCGGCATGGCGTCGAACCTCGCAGCGCTGCGGGCGCTCGCGACGGATGGCATCCAGCGCGGTCACATGGCGCTGCACGCGCGATCGATCGCGGTGGCGGCAGGCGCGGAGGGTGATCTGGTCGAGCGCGTCGCTGCCGTTATCGTCGAGGCCCGAGACATCACGTTGGAGGCGGCAAAGCGCGCCGTCAACATGCTGAGCCGCGCCGCAGACAGCGCCACGCTCCTCGAAGACTGAGGCCGCGAGAGGTGACGGTGCTGAAAAAGTATCGTATCATCACCCGGAGTGGAGCGGCAGAAGCCAGAGTCCGGCGATCCGCGTCGAAACCTCGAGGGCGCACTGCACGAGGTATCGAACGCGCTGACTGTTCTCTTGGGTTGGATCGCCGAAGCGCGAGCTCCTGACGCCACCAAAGAGGACGCTGAGCACGCGATGAGGATCGTGGAGCAGCGCGCGCGCTTGGCCCGCGATCTCGCGCGCCGTGCCATCGGCGTTGCCATTCCCCTCTCTGGCGAAGCGTCACTCGATGAAGTCCTCGCGGACGTCGAAGAGTCCCTCCGGCTCGAGCTCGCGCGCCAGGGTCATCACATCCGCCGGGAAGGTGACACCGCTGGCGTGCGCGTGAAGCTCGGCGAAGACGTGAGTCAAATCCTCACGAATCTAGCCCTGAACGCGATCGCGTACGCGCCGCCGAACAGTGAGATTTGCGTCATCGCGCGCGTCGGCGATGCGTCGGTAGAGCTCGAGGTTCGCGACGAAGGCCCAGGCGTGCCAGAGGATCGACGCGAGAGCGTCTTCGAAGGCGACACGCAACGCGAAGGCGGCGCAGGCGTAGGTCTGCGACACGCACGCGCGATGGCGCGCACGGCAGGCGGCGATCTCGGGTTGGTGGCAAGCCAAGACGGTGCAGCATTTCGCTTGACCTGGCCGCGCCTCGAGGCGGGCGATCGACGCATGCGATCGATGCCCAAGCTCAGCGTGCTCGGTGGGGCGCGCGTGTTCGTGCTCGAAGATGATCTCGACGTGACCGGCCTGCTCGAGTCGGCGCTCTCCGCGCGCGGTGCGGAGGTCACGCTCGCGCGAACGCACAAGGAGCTTGCAGCCCGCCTGGACAACCACGACGCGATCCTCGTTGACTTGTCACCCATCCAACACGACCTCGCGGGCGCGATGGCGCTCGTGCGCCGTCAGGCTCCGAACGCGGCGATCGTCTTCATCACCGGGAGCGCCGAGTCGCTTCCAGAAGGTCTCGAGGGCATCTGGGTTCGCAAGCCGTTCGAGATCGCAGAGATCGTGTCGGCCTTGCTGCGCGCACGCAGCGGCGCCGAGAGCGGCCCAGCCCTCGCAGACAGCAAGGTGAGCGGCACAGGCACATGAGAAGGGCTTGACTAAGCCGAACAACTGGGCTCAATAAGCGCCCTCTCCACGCGAAGGTGGCGGAATTGGCAGACGCACTAGCTTGAGGTGCTAGCGGGTAAAACCGTAGGGGTTCAAGTCCCCTCCTTCGCACTGTAAGTGCCCGGAATCATTGGGTCGGTTCTCCCAATTCGCCAAAACTCTCCCAATTGGCGGAGGGGCCTTCAGGAGGTGGTCGAGGGCGGGGAAGGGGTCGCCGTGCCGGCGGCGGAGATCGG
>JANYHY010000799.1 GCA_025362165.1 Myxococcales bacterium
CCGATGGACACGTTGGCCGAAGCGCGGATTTGGCCGCTGGTTTTGAGGAAATCGGCTTGCACCGTGACATCGCCGCTCGCGGCGGGAGCGCGCGTTGGAACGGGCGCAGGAGTCGGCGCTGGCGCGACAAGCGGGCGGCCCGTGCCTTTGATTTCGAGATCGTCTATCGAGAAAAAACGCGAGTTCCACGTGCCGATTTGCTGGAATTGCAACAGATAAACACCCGCCATGCGCGGCGCGAGCGATTCGCCGCGCGGCCCTTTGAAATCGGACAGCGGAACCGCGACTTGGCGCCATTTTTGGATGTCGAGGCGCACCGGACGCGGCAGGGAAAACGTGGCGTCGCGCCCGCCGATTTCCCGTCCACTGAGGTCAAGGCCGTGCTGGGCGCGGAGTGCACGACGAGGATGGTGGTCGGGTTCTGCTTCTCGAGCTTGAAGTCGATCGTCTGCGCGCCCGCAGGCGTGAGCGTCACGTCCTTCTTCTGCGTGATGTAGTCCACGGCGCTGATCGTGATCGACGCCGGCCCCGCGTTCACGACGAGCGGCTTGTCCGTCGGGCAGGTGCCCACCGAGAGGTCGCGCAAGAGGATCTGCGCAGGGACGTTGCAGGTGATCGACACCGTGGAGACGTGGTTGTGGAACTCCGTGAGCAGCGCATCGAGGCCGGGGACCTTCGCCTTCAAGTCCGCGGGTGCCTCACGGGTGAAGCGCTCGAGCTCCGCGGCGGCCTCCGGATATTGGTTCAGCGCTCCGTACGCGCGCGCCCGGTTGTAGATGAGCGCGGGGTCGTGGGTCAGCTCGAAGGCTTGCGAATATTTCTTCAGCGCGTCTGCGTACTGGATGTCATCCATCGCCTTGTCCGCCTCGGCCTTCAGCTTCTTCGCGCGAGCTTGTGCGTCCGCGGAAGCCGGAGCTTGCGCGAGCGCGAGCGTGGGCTCGATCACCAACGAGGTCATCGTGATCGACAGAACCAAACATGCGACTCGCGCCGCGCGCCCACCCATGTTCATCAGAAGCGCATCATAGGTGGATAGGGGCGGACGTCGATGATGTTGTTGTGGTGGTCGTCGGATGGCTCGTGGAGCTCGCAGGGGGTTTGACCCGGACCGTCCCTGTCTTCACGGTTGGTGTCGCGGTCTTGTGCGGCGGGGCGCTGGCGATGGGCCCTACCGCGACAGACACGCTCGCGGAGGGAATGGGGGGTACAGCGCTCGGCGCCGCGGTGAGGATCACGGGCGCGATCGAGGTCGAGGCCACGGCCACGGATTTGTCATCGCGCTCCCTAAACGCGACGGCCGCGATGCCAGCGAGGGCCCCCGCGAAGATGGCCGCGATGACCGCCACGACGACGGTCCTACTCTTCGCTTTCGCAGAGCCCGAGCGCGTGCTCCAGCCAGGCATGGTCGCGTTCGACTTGGCCCTCGCTTGTTGTCCCGAGTCTGCAGCGACCGTCCGCGCGGACGCGAGCTCCTGATGCGCCGGGTTCGTGATCCGCGGGCGTGACACCGACGGCGCCGGCAGCGTCATCGCGCCACTCATGCGCACCGTGCCGGTCCCGTATTGCCCGATCGCCGCCGCGAGCGATTGGACGTCTTGGTACCGCTCGTGCGCGTTCTTCGCGAGCGCTATCAGGATGATCCTCTCGAGCTCTGGCGGCACGTCGCTACGGAACGTCGACATCCTCGGCGGTTGATCGATGCAGATCGCAGCGGCAGCAGCGGCGGTGCTCCCCTCGAACGGTGTCTTGCCGCAGATCAGCTCGTACAAGATGATCCCGAGCGACCAAATGTCCGTGCGCGTGTCGACGTGCTTGGCGCTGCGGATCTGCTCGGGCGACATGTAGAGCGGCGTGCCCACCGTGGCCTGCGTCGAGGTGACGCGCGTGTCTTTGTCGTTTTCGATCTTCGAGATGCCGAAATCGAGCACCTTGACGATTGGGCGATCACCGCCACACAAGAAGAGGTTCGACGGCTTCAGATCGCGGTGGATGATGCCTGCCGCATGCGCCTCGGCCATCGCGTTGCACGCCTGGAGCACGTAGTCGACGGACTCGGGGATGGGCAGCTGCAAGCGCGCCTCGAGGACCGCCGAGAGATCGTTGCCGTCCAGGAACTCCATCACCATGAAGGGCACGCCCTGCGACGAGATGTCGACGTCGAGCACGCGCGCGGCGTTCTCGCTCCGTAGCTGCCCGGCGGCTCGCGCCTCACGCTCGAACCGGGAAACGACGTCCTCGATCTCGAGGACCTCTGGCAGCAGCATCTTGATCGCGACCCGCTGTTGGATGCGCTCGTGGAGGGCCTCGAAGACCACTCCCATTCCACCCTCGCCGATGCGTCGCACGAGGCGGTACTTGCCTCCTACTACCTCACCGAGATCGGGAAGCTTGCGCTCCACATAAGCCACAGCAACTCAGGATATCCGTTTGGGCTCTCAAACGCCAACGATGGCCACACGTTGATCGCCGAACGACACGACCCAACCATTGGCGCCATCTCGCTCGAGGTACGGTCCGAGGGAGGTCTGCGCGTGACGGCTGAATTTAGCCTCGAAAGGCTGATTGGGCGGGCTCGACTTAACCACTGTGACGAGCGCATCATCGCTCGCGATGTGTGTTCGCTCGGGATGAAACGGCTCTTCCGTACCATCGCTCAGCACCAACATGATCTGCTGCGAGTCGACGCGCAGCTCGCGCACGAAGTAGGGCGTGTCTTCAACGGTGAAGTACGTCCAGTCGTAGCCGTTGGTGAGGATCCAGCGACCGTCCTCGGGGTGGCGCGCGATCCATGTGTGCATCGCGGCCTCGAGTTTGGGATGCGCCACGCGCTCGCCGTCGTGGAAAAACCGACCTTCGCGGTCGAGCATGATCGTGCTCTCTCGAGATCGCCCCTCTGGCGCAGGGAAGCGAAAGAACTCTGGGTGATCTCCCGGCTTCATCGAGTCATCATAACTCCTCTGCCAAACGCAGCACGTTCGGCCGGGTGGGTTGACGCGAGCGCGTTTGGTGACCGTGGGGTTGACGGACACTCACCACAGGCCTACATCTCGCGTGGTTTCAAATTCTTTTGAAACATTCGACGCTTGCTAGAAGCCCTCCATGCAGCCCATCGCAGAGCCCCAGCTCAGACACGACCACCAAGCCGAGCACGCGACCGGCGTACGGACGATGTTCGATCGGATCGCGCCGACGTACGACGCGCTCAATCGCGTGATGAGCGCCGGGATCGATCGTCGATGGAGGCGTCGCGCGATCGATCGACTCGCGCTGGCTCCCCCAGGAGCGCTGCTCGACCTCTGCGCTGGCACGCTCGATCTCACCGCGCTCGCCGTCTCGCGCTTCCCCAATCGCAGGATCGTCGCCGCAGACTTTGCCGAGCAGATGCTCGAGCTCGGAAAGCACAAAGCGCCGCGCGCCGAGCGTGTGGTCGCGGACGCGATGAACCTCCCGTTCGCGGACGGCGAGTTCGCCGGCGTGGTGTGCGGCTTCGGCATCCGCAATGTCGCCGACACGAAGAAGGCGATCCTCGAGGTGAGACGCGTGCTCGCGCCCCGCGGCTTGTTCGTCACGCTCGAGTTCTTCCGCCCCGCTCGCGCCGTCACCAGGCTCTTCCACGAGACCTACGCCAAACGAGTGCTCCCGGCGATCGGCGGCTTGATTTCAGGCGATCCGGGCGCATACGGGTACCTCGCCAAGAGCATGGGCGCGTTCCTCTCGCGCGAGGAGTACTCGGCTCTCTTGCGTGAGTGTGGCTTCGCGAGCGTTCGCGGCGAAGACCAGATGCTCGGCATCAGCGCGATCGTGACGGCCACCACATGAGGAAGATCGTCGTCGGCATCACGGGCGCGAGCGGCGCGCCTTACGCCAAACGCCTATGCGAGCTGATCGCCAAGCGCGACGACGTGGAGATCGGCGTGTGTCTCTCCTCCACCGCGTCGGAGGTGTGGTCGCTCGAGTGCGGCGGCGACATCAAGGAGGACCTGACCACGCTCGGTCTACGCGTCTGGGGCCTGCGAGACTTTCGCGCGCCCTTCGCGAGCGGCAGCGCAGGCTGGCACGCGATGGCGATCGTCCCTTGCTCGATGGGCACGATCGCGCGCATCGCCCACGGCATCAGCGACACGCTCCTGACGCGCGCCGCGGACGTGATGATCAAGGAGCGACGCACGCTCGTGGTCGTTCCGCGCGAGATGCCGCTCTCGGTCATCCACCTCGAGAACATGCTCACGCTCGCCAAGACCGGCGCCGTCGTGCAGCCCGCGATGCCCTCTTTTTACGGCCGAACCAAGACCCTCGAACAAGCCATCGACACGGTGGTGGGACGCTTGATGGATCAACTAAACCTTCCGCACGACCTCTTGAAGCGCTGGGGAGACCAACCATGACGCCGCTCGTCTCTGGCGCGCTCCAATCGGCCGGGTTGTTGCCTTTGTACCAAGCGCATCAGCGCGGTGAGCCGATCGCGCGCTCTAGTATTTCGCCGAACGTCGATCTCATGGCGCTCGGAGCGCTCGCGGACGCGATTCGCATCGAAGACGTAGGGCACGAGGTGTTCGTGTTCGCGAATCGGCAAGCGACTCACGCGGCGGTTGAGGTGCCCGCCTCGGCGCGCGGTCTGGTCTTGATGCGCGAGGTCGCGATCGCAAGAATAACTTCGCCGCGAGGTTCGCGCGTGCGTGTGGATTGGGGCGCTTGCTCACTCGAGGTCGCGCAGGTCGCGCTGGGCTTCGGCGCGAACGAGCTGGTCGGTCCGATCTCCAATCGCCGCGGACTTCCGATCTCCGAAGATGCGACCAAGAAGGTGAAAGGCCAAGGCATGGTGAGCCTGCAGACCCTACAAATAAGGGAGATCGAGCGCGTGCTCCGGTGCGCCGGCAAGACGCCAGTCTTCACCGCGGACGTGCTCGCGCAGGCAGAGCGGGAGGAGGCGGCGGTCCATGGCTGATCTCATCGGACGCATCCACGACAAGATCCGCGCGGGCGAGCGACTCTCGTTCGAGGACGGCGTCGCGCTCTTTCATCACAAGGATCTCCTGGCGCTAGGCACGCTCGCCAACCAAGTGCGCGAGAAGCTCCATGGTGATCGCACCTACTTCAACAAGAACATGCGCGTCGAGGTGACCAACGTATGTGTCGCCTCGTGCTTGTTCTGCTCGTTCGCCAAGCTCGAAGCTCATATGCCAGGCGCCCACACCATGACGCTCGAAGAGGCATGGGCCGAGCTCAGCAAGCGCATGGACGATCCGCCGAGCGAGATCCACATCGTGAACGGGCTCCATCCCGGGCTTCCCTTCTCGTACTACGAGGAGCTCTTGGCGGGCTTCAAGCGCATCAAGCCCGACGTGCACATGAAGTGCTTCACGGCGGTCGAGATCCATTTTTTCGCGCGTCACTACGGCATGACCTACGAAG
>JANYHY010000808.1 GCA_025362165.1 Myxococcales bacterium
TGGCACGCCCCAATTGATGCCCCCCTTCGGCGGACATCAACGGCCTTCGGCGAGTCGAGGTGCCGTTGGCACGCCCCAACTGAAGCGCTCGGCTACCCCGCGACGCGGATCGCGATCGTATACGAGCCGACGGGCGTGCGCGCACCGGTGGCGGCTCCTGCGCGCACGACGAACGCCTTGCTGTACGGGTAGGCGTACTGCGAGCTGACGAGTCGCTTCTGGATCGTGGGAGCCGCCGCCGGTGTGATGGTCACTCCGGCTAGGTACGACGTCGCGAGCGCGGTCGGGTCGAGGGCGAAGCCGACCTCGATGTTGTCGATGTCCGAGCGCACCGTGATCTCGTAGGTCTTGGGGTACGAGAGGTACGGCGGCACCACGGTGAACACGTACCCGTCGAGGTCCTCGCCGGTGAGAGTGCCCGTGATGATCATCGGGTTGGTGAAGTTGCCGAGCGGCTGCGGCGCGCTCTGTCCGTGCGGCGTGTTCTGCTCGGCCACCACCGTCGCGGGCAGCGTGGTGGAGCTCACCTTGAAGCCGAAGCCCGAGCCTGCGCCGCGAAGCTTCGCGTCGGCCACGGAGAAGTAGAAGCTGTCTGGCATCGCGAGCGCCGGCACTGTGAAGCTGTTGGTGCCCGAGAGATAATAGACATATGCAGGCAGCGTGTTCGTGAGGTAGCTGTCCGCGAGCCCGGTGGCGCCGAACACGGTGGCAAACGGATAGATGCTCGAGCCGTTGTCAGCGGTCGCGGTGATGGTCACCACCTGCGCGGTGCCGTCGGTCGCCAGCGAGTACAGATCGCTGTCGTAAGGTTTCGCGACGGACTGTCCCGAGAGCGTGGCGCCGACCATGAGTGGCGTGGGAGCTCGCGCGGTCACGTTGAGCTGGGTGGGCTGGCTGAAGAAGTCGTAGAGAGGGAGCAAGTTGCCAGCGCCGAAGTTACCGAGGTCTGCCTGCGCAGGCCCCAGAGGCGTGAGAGGCGCGACGACCGAGACGTAGCGCACCTCCGTCACGCCTTGTGTCGTCGTGCCGATGTCGATCGCGGGACCGCCCAGGAAATGCGGCTGATTGAAGAACTGCGCTGGATCGAGATCGACCGCGCGCAGCTCCACGACGCCGCCTTGCACCGGCACGCCCGACATCACGCTGAGGTCGATCCCCGGAACGACGTTCGCCACCTTGGCGGCGAGCTTTCCATCGACGTTGAGATCGCGCGGCCCCGTCGTCGCGTTCTTCTCGACGTGGACGTGCGCGCCGAGAGCGCTCGCGCTGATCGGCGTGACGTTCGTCACCTTGATGCCGGCGCCGAAGTCGAGAGTCTCTTTGCCCGTGAAGGCGGTAAGCGATCCGAGGACCACGATGTCAACGTCGTGTCCAAGCACGAGGGTGCGCGGAAGGATCGTCGCGATCGACGGCTGCAGCCCCACGCCCGGCGGACCTTGCGCGCCTTGCTCGCCTTGAGTCCCCGGCGCGCCGTCCACCGCACCGCAAGCCACAACCGCGAGAGACCCCATCAAGATAAGAGCTCGCATGGTTCGCAGTATCGCCGATCCTAGACCCGACCGCCACGCCCCGCACCGTCGCGGCCTGGTCGGTATCTATGTCGTCGCCAACGGTGCAACCGCCAACGGAGTCGTGATGCCTGCGCGCGTCATGACGGACACGAATTGCAGACGAGAATCGTGACGCATTTGAAGCGTTGCGCGGAGATTTCATTCCGCATTTGGTTCAGATGCTTACGGATCTGTCCCTTGAAGAAGTCGTAGACTTCGTAGGTGTGCGCTTCTTGGACGCGGACAGCGGAGGTGCTGAGCTGGGCGTGTGGCCTGCGCGCCCGAAGCGCCAAGGCGGGTGACGCGACCTCGCGGATCTCAACAAGGCTCGGATCGCGGCATATCGGGTCGAGGCTGAGCGGACGTTTCGAGGCCGCCTAGAAGCGCGCTGTGCGAAGCGCCGCTGGCACCGGCGGATGCGCGAGCTCTGCGTTGGTGAGTCTTCTTTTGCATCGAAGACTTCGGTATGTCTGGTGGCATGGCAAGAGCGTCGCCCCAGATCGCCGCTCTCCTCGCGCTGCCTGACGAGAGCCGCGCCATCGGGCCGTTCATGCTCGTGCGGCAGCTCGGGTCGGGCGGATTCGCGCCCGTCTGGCTCGCCAAGGAAATGTACGGTGGGACCGAGCTTCGCACCGCGGCGGTGAAGCTGTTCGCGTTCGAGCACGACGGCAACAGCGAGCACCGCAATCGGGTCATCGACGAGGCGCGCGCGCTGTGCCGCGTCGAGCACCCAAACATCGTGCGGTTTTACTCGATGCCCACGGACTCCGCCCGCGGCGTGATGGGACTCGCGATGGAGCACGTCGACGGTGCGGCGCTGAACTCGTCGATCAACCAACGCGGCAAACTCTCGGTCGCGGAGACTCTCGCAGTGGGAGTGTCCGTCGCGTCGGCGCTCGCGGCGATCCACCGCAGCGGGCTCGTTCATCGTGACGTCAAACCCGCGAACGTGATCGAGCAAGCCGGGACGTTCAAGCTGATCGACTTCGGCATCGCCTCTGCCGAGCGCACCACCGAGCGCGCCGCTCCGCGCAAGCGCGTCGTCTTGATCGACGACATCCCGCTCGAGGTCGCGCATTCGAACGTGTCGATGCTCGGATCGGGCGTGACCGTGGGCGGATCGAGCGATCCGTTCCAGAGCCTCACGGGCACGATGGGCTACATCGATCCAGAGCGCGTCGCGGCCCCTGGTCAGACGGCAACGCCCGCCGGCGATCTCTACGGCCTCGGCGCGATGCTCTTCGAGTGCGTCACGGGCACGCTTCCGGCCGTCGCGGGCGCGCGTCTCGAAGGCGCGAGCGGGCTCAAAGGCGACGTGCTCGATGGCCGTCAGCGCGCGCCGTCGCTCGGCGCCGTGCAGCGAGATCTTCCGGGCGGTCTCGTTCGCGTCGTCGACTCACTGCTCGAGCCGAAGGCGACGGATCGTCCACGCTCCGCGGAGAACGTCGCTAGGGAGCTGGAGCGCGTGCGAGGCGAGCTGAGCGGACGCCAGCGCAAACTGCCCGCAGAGGAGATCGGGCCGTTCCGCGGCTTTTTGCGGTTCGAAGAGAGCGACCGCGACGTCTTCTTCGGACG
>JANYHY010000820.1 GCA_025362165.1 Myxococcales bacterium
TCACCAACGGGATGGAAGTCACCTCCTATATTCCGGGTGAAGGTCACAACCTTCAAGAGCACTCGGTCGTCCTCATTCGCGGCGGCCGCGTCAAGGATCTTCCGGGCGTTCGTTATCACGTCGTTCGCGGCACACTGGACGCCTCTGGTGCGATCGGGCCGTCGTCGACCAACAAAGTGAACCGCAACCGCAAGCGCTCCAAGTATGGCGTCAAGCGGCCCAAGACCTGATCACTAGGAATCAAAGAAAATGCCCCGCCGCCGCGAAGTTCCGAAGCGCCGAATCACTCCGGACCCGAAGTACAAGGACAAGCTCGTCTCCAAGTTCACCAACACGTTGATGTTGGGTGGCAAGAAGGCGACCGCAGAAGGCATCTTGTACGGTGCGTTCGACGTGATCCAAGAGCGCCACAAAGAGGACCCGATCGAGGTCTTCCGCAAGGCCCTCGACAACGTGAAGCCCAAGCTCGAGGTCAAGTCCCGACGTGTCGGCGGCGCGACTTATCAGGTTCCGGTGGAGGTCCGCCCCGAGCGCCGCATCGCCCTCGCGATGCGCTGGATCGTGACGTACGCGCGTGATCGCGGCGAGAAGACGATGCGCGAGCGCCTCGCGGCCGAGTTCAAAGACGCAGCGGACGGTCGCGGCAACGCGGTCAAGAAGAAGGACGACACGCACAAGATGGCAGAGGCCAACAAGGCTTTTGCTCACTACCGCTGGTGAAACACGAGACATGACGCTTCCGACATAAGGATCGGGTCACTCCAAACTAAGTAGTGCCCCGACACCCTCTCTGGACGACCGCGCACAGCGCGGCAGCTCTTCGAAAAAGAACGAGCTGGGCCAGAGGGGGTTTCGTGCATCCGGACCCCGAAAAACCAACCGCCGAAAAAAAGAGAACACCGTGGCTCGCGAATACTCCCTCGAACGAACGCGCAACATCGGAATCATGGCCCACATCGACGCGGGCAAGACGACGACGACCGAGCGCGTGCTCTATTACACCGGCGTCAACTACAAGATCGGTGAGGTCCACGAGGGCGCCGCCACGATGGACTACATGGTCCAAGAGCAAGAGCGCGGCATCACGATCACGAGCGCTGCGACCAACTGCTTCTGGGAGCCCGCAGAGGGTCCGCACGCGGGCAATCGGCACCGCATCAACATCATCGACACTCCCGGCCACGTGGACTTCACGATCGAAGTCGAGCGCTCGCTGCGCGTGCTGGACGGCGCGGTCGCGGTGCTGGATGGCGGCAACGGCGTCGAGCCGCAGACCGAGACCGTGTGGCGCCAGGCAGACAAGTTCCGCGTTCCGCGCATCGTGTTCGTCAACAAGATGGACAAGACCGGCGCCGACTTCGAGATGAACGTGAACTCGATCCGCGAGCGCCTCGGCGTCACGCCGGTCGCGATTCAATATCCCGTCGGCGAAGAGGATCAGCACAAAGGCGTCGTGGACCTCATCAAGATGAAGGCCGCGATCTTCGACGAGGAGTCCAAGGGCCAGAAGTACGCGTGGGTCGAGATCCCCGCGGACCTCAAGGCCAAGTGCGAGTCCTACCGCGAGAAGATGATCGAGGCGTGCGCGGACGTGGACGACGCCATCATGGCGAAGTTCCTCGACGGCAAGATCGCCGACATCACGGAGCTCGAGATCGTTGCTGCGATCCGCAAGGGTTGTTGCAGCTTCAAGTTCTTCCCTGTGATCTGCGGCTCGGCGTTCAAGAACAAGGGCGTTCAGCTCATGTTGGACGCGGTCGTCAACTACCTGCCGTCGCCGCTGGACATCCCGCCGGTCAAGGGCATCAACCCGGACAACGGCAAAGAAGAAGAGCGCAGCGCGGACGACAAGCAGCCGTTCGCAGGCTACGCGTTCAAGATCATCAACGACCCGCACGGCAACCTGACGTTCTTCCGCGTCTACTCGGGGACGCTCACGAGCGGCACGATGGTCAGCAACTCCACGCGCGGAAAGCGCGAGCGCATCGGCCGTATTTTGCGCATGCACGCGAACAAGCGTGAGGAGCTCACCGAGGCGGACTCCGGCAACATCTACGCGGCCGTCGGCTTGAAGGATACGCGCACGGGCGACACGCTCTGCGACGAGGACAAACCGATCATCCTCGAGAAGATGATCTTCCCCGAGCCCGTCATCTCGATCGCGATCGAGCCCAAGACGAAAGCGGACGTCGAGAAGCTCGGCATCGGCTTGCAGAAGCTCGCAGCAGAAGATCCGTCGTTCCGCATCCACACGGACGAAGAGAGCGGTCAGACGATCATCAGCGGAATGGGCGAGCTCCACCTCGACATCATCTGCGATCGCCTCAAGCGCGAGTTCAAGGTCGAGTCGAACGTCGGCAAGCCCGAGGTCGCGTACCGCGAGGCGATCGCGAAGAAGGTCCCCTGCGAATACAAGTACGCCAAGCAGTCCGGCGGTCGCGGCCAGTACGGCCACGTGCTCATGGAGATCGAGCCCGGCGAGCGCGGCAAGGGCTTCGAGTTCGACAATGACGTCACTGGCGGCGCCATCCCGAAGGAGTTCATTCCCGCAGTCGAGAAGGGCGTTCGTGAGGCGATGGAGCGCGGCGTTCTCGCCGGATTCCCGATCGTCGACATGAAGTGCCGCCTCTACGACGGCACGTACCACGACGTCGACTCGTCAGCGCAGGCGTTCGAGATCGCAGCGTCGCTCTGCTTCCAGGACGGAGCCAAGCGCGCGGGCTTGCACCTGCTCGAGCCGATCATGAAGAACGAAGTCGTCGTCCCCGAGCAGTACATGGGCGACGTCATCGGCGACATCAACTCGCGCCGCGGTCGCATCCTCGGAATGACCCAGCGTGGCAACGCGCAGGTCGTCGACAGCGAGGTCCCGCTCGCCACCATGTTCGGCTACGTGACGGACTTGCGCTCGATGACGCAAGGTCGCGCCACCAGCTCGCTGCACTTCTCACACTACGCCCCCGTGCCTGCCGCCGTGCAGGAAGAGGTCGTGGCCAAGGTCAAGGGCGCCTGAGGCGCTCGAACGAACTGCCAACTATCTAATTCTGCATTCGGAGACACCGTCATGGGCAAAGAGAAATTCAACCGCAGCAAGCCGCACGTGAACGTGGGAACGATCGGACACATCGATCACGGCAAGACGACGCTGACGGCGGCATTGGTGAAGGTCCAGAGCAAGAAGGGCCTCGCGAAGGTCATC
>JANYHY010000538.1 GCA_025362165.1 Myxococcales bacterium
CTCGCGCGCCTGCGCCTCGGCATGGACCAGCGCGACGCACGCGCGACATCGCCAGACTTCGCGAGCGCGCGGACTTCGTTCGAGACGCTCATTGCGAGCCTCACCGGCGCCAGTCACCCAGCGGCGGATCGCGTCAAGCGAGCGGTCGCACGCCACGCACAGCTCGCCGCTGGAGAGGGCTCTCTCAGCGCGCCCGAGCCGACGCACGCCGCGCTCGTCTACGCGGTTGCCGTGAGTGAGGACGTGGACGCTTCGCTCGCGGAGGTCTTCACGGACTCCACCGAGCCGCGCATCAACATCGCAGCGTCACGCGAGATCGGCGACTACGCGCGCGGCGTCGCGGGAGCATGCGCGGTCTACGACAAGCGCCTCGGAGGGCCGGACCCTCGCGCTGCGATGTTCGAAGCTTGCGTGCGCCTCGCGTCGAACGCCTCGCTCGGTCCCTTGCCCGAGCATCGGCTGCTCGAGGCCGCGCGTGTGCTCTACCGCTCGGAGCTCGCCACGCCGCTCTTGCGGCTCGCCGTGCAACCGCTGCTGCCGCGCGCGATCGAAGCGGAGACGCCGCGCGAAGAGAGACGCATGGCGCGCATGGACCGCGCCGAGCTAGACGCGCTCTTGACCCGAGATTTACGGGAGATCGCTGCGATCGTAGCGCGGGTCGATCGCGGCAACAGGAAAGCCTCGGAAGCGCCGCTGCGCCTCGACAGCCTCATCGCGGATCTCTCCGTGCTGCTCTCTCACGATGGCACGCTCGTGCTCGCGGTCTGGCCAGCCGAGATCGAGGTCGAGATCCCGAGCGCGCCGCCGCCATCGTTCAGACCGTCCTGGGCACCGTTGGAGTGGGGCACGGGAGACGTCGAAGCGCTTGCGTCCGCTCTCGAGCGAGGCACAGCCACGGTCCCTGGCGTCGCGAGCGTCATCGCGCGCGGAGGTGACGCAGCGCTGGACGCGATCGGCAGCGAGATGTTGAGCGTGTCCTCGCACCCGTTCGCGAGCGCGGCGTTCGCCGAGGTGCTCGCGGCGAGCTCACGCCCTCGCGACGTCATTCGCCTGGTCACCTACTTCGCGATCGCGCCGGACCCGAGCGTGGCTGCGCGCACGCTCTCGATGTGCCAGGCGCCGGAGCTTCCGAGCGTGCTCAAAGCGTGGCTCGAGGCGATGCTCCCGAGCGACGGCGCGCCTGTTCGCTTCGCCGCGGACTCACACACCTCGGCGGGCGGCCGCCTCACCGCGTGCATCGCGTCGCTCAAGCCGTACCCTAATCTCTACAGCGCTGTATCTCCGCTCCTCAATCGCGTCAGTGACGCGCCTCCCACGCCGTGAAGCGCTCGCGGTGCTGTGGTATGTTGAGTTCATCATGAGACTTGGCTTACGAGCCGCGCTCGCGTTGGCGATCAGCGCGGCCGCGACTGCGTGTGCTGCGGTGTTGGGGATCGAGGACGGCTTGCCCCAGACCGATGGGGGCGGTGCTGCACCGGACACGTCGACTCCGATCGACGCGAAGGCACCAGACGTCGGCGTGGACGCGGCCGACGCAGCGGCTAAGACATCGTGCGATCCGTTCGCGCCGTTCGGTGTGCAGGCTGGGCTCGTTACGCTGAACACGCCCACGGCGCCGGACGTGCACCCACGGCTCACACCGGACGAGCTGACGATCGTTTTCGCGAGCGATCGCCTCGGTACGTTTGGCGGTCTAGACCTCTACACTGCGACGCGCGCGAGTAGTCAGGTGCCGTTCAACGGGCCCGCGAACCTCGGCTTCAACGTCAACAGCAAGGTCGCAGACAGCGACCCGACGCTCTCGCCCGACGGCAAGACACTCTACTTCGCGTCGCAGCGCGGCTTGATGCTGCAGTGGGATCTATGGGCGAGCGTCCGCCCGACACCTAAGAGCGCGTTCGGTGTCGCCAGCACAGTCGTCGCGCTCGACACGCCGTCTCTGGAGTGGTCGCCGTTCGTCACGTCAACAGGGGCACAGCTGTTGTTCGCGTCCAACCGCGGGAGCGCCAACACGCTCATCTACGCCTCGGATCTCACGGACGGCGGCTTCAGTGCTCCGGCGCCATTGTCCGGCATGACCGACGCTGGACCTGGTCATGATGATCGCAGCGGCGCTCTGTCGCTGAGCGGGCTCGTCCTTTATTTCAGCTCTAATCGAGCCGGCTCGTCAGGCTTCGACATCTGGGTGACGACGCGCACCTCGACGAGCACGCCGTTCGGCGCGCCCAAGCAGGTCTCCGAGCTCAACACTCCTGGTGATGACTACGTCGGCTGGATCTCCAACGACCTTTGCCGCATCTACCTGTCGACGAACAAGAGCCCCAACAACACCGACTTCGACATGTTCGTCGCCGAACGCCCCCTCTAGGACCCAACCTAGACGGGGATGACACCGCGTTTGCGGTTTGGGCGCTCTACGATTTTGTTGCGCGCGAGCTCTAGGCCCCACGCGACGACCTTTCGTGTGTCGCGCGGATCGATGACGTCGTCGATCAGTCCCCAGCCCGCGACCTTGAAGATGTCGATGTTCTTCTGGATCTGCTCGATGATCATCTTCTTCATCTCGGGCGGCGGCTCGCCTTCGCCGAAGAGCTTGCGCGCGGCGATGCCGACCATGCCGTCCGCGCCCATCACGCTGATCTCGCCGCTCGGCCAGCTCACGATCAAGTCAGGCTCGTACGCGCGACCGCACATCACGTAATAGCCTGCGCCATAGGCCTTTCGGATGACGACCGTGATCTTCGGGACGGTGGCGGCGCTCATCACGTGGAGCAATTTCGCGCCGTGGCGAATGATGCCCGCGTGCTCCACCTTCGAGCCGATCATGAAGCCCGGCACGTCTTGCAGAAACACTAATGGGATATTGAACGCGTCGCATATTTGGATGAACCGTGCGGCCTTGTCGGACGAGTCGATGTCCAAGATGCCGCCGAGGTGCATTGGCTGATTGGCAACTATCCCGACGCTCCGCCCGCCGATCCGAGCGAAACACGTGATCACGGTGCGCGCGAATCTCGGTTTGATGTCCAAGATGTCGCCGTGGTCGACGATCGTCTTGATGAGCTTGTACATGTCGTATGGCTTGCGCGTGGACTCGGGGATGAGATCCAAGAGCGAGTCGTCGCGCCGGTCGATCGCGTCGGTGACCGGCAACACGGGCGGCTGCTCTTCGCAGCTCGACGGGAAGAACGAGAGATACTTCTTCACAGCCGCGATGCACGCGGCGTCATTCTCGAACTCGCCGTCGCCCACTCCAGATACTTCGCTATGTGTCTTGGAGCCGCCGAGCTCTTGTTCACTGATGTCTTGTCCGGTCATCGCTTTGACGAGCGCAGGCCCGCCGAGCGCGAGCGTGCCGATGTTCTTGACCATGGGCACATAGTCCGCGAGGCCTGGAATATAGGCTGTTCCGGCCGCTCCCGGTCCCACCATCGCCGCGACCTGCGGCACGACTCCGCTCATGTGCACTTGCTCGCGGAACAGGTGACCGCTGCCCGCGAACAGCGAGATCATGTCTGGGTGGCTGGAGCCGGGATCGATGCGCGCGCCGCCCGAGTCGATGAACCACACGATGGGCCAACGACCGCGGAGGCTCATCTGCCGTAGACGCGTGACCTTCTCTTCACCCGTGTAGCCGATGCTGCCGCCCTTGACCGTGAAGTCGTACGCGGCGCAGCACACGACGCGACCGTCCACCTTACCGAAGCCGGTGACGACCGCGTCCGCAGCGGGTTTGTCCTTGCCGTCTGGACCGGCTGCCAAACCCATTTGCGTGCCGTGTGTGCCGACTTCGAAGTAGACGCCGTCGTCGAAGAACTGCGCCATGCGCTCGCGCGCTGTGAGCTTTCCGCGCGAGTGCTGTTTTTCGACTTTGTCCGGCCCGCCCATCTTGCGGATCTCTTCGATACGCTTCTCGAGGTCCGCAACCATTTCACGCATCGTCGCCATGATCGATCGTCCTAATCGCTAATCGCCTACTTGCCAGTCCATCGAGGCGGACGCTTCTCTAGAAATGCCGTCAGCCCTTCCCGTGCGTCGTCCGTGCCGAGCACGTCGCCGAGCCTTCCTCGAAGCATGGGCAGCGCCGTGGCGAGATCCAGGTCGTCTTGCTCTGCGAACGCGCGGAGCCCTAATTTCAGCGTGATCGGGCTCTTACTCGCGATCTTCTTCACGAGCTCCTCTATCGCCGCGTCGAGACCTTCAGCTGGAACGACGGAGCCGAGCAGCCCCACCGCCAGCGCTTGGTCCGCGGTCATCTTCTCTCCCAACAGCATCATCTCCATCAACTTGCGTCGTGGCACCACGCGGGTCAGCACCGCCATGATCATCATCGGGAACAGTCCTACGTTGACCTCCGGCGTACCGAGCGTGGCGTCGGCCGAACCGATCGCGAACGTGCACGCGGCAACGAGCCCGAGACCGCCGCCCATCGCCGGGCCGTTCACGCGGGCGATAATCGGTAATTCACACTTGGTCATCGCCAAGAGCAAATCCGCATAATCGCCTTTGTACGGCAGCTGATCTCCGCCGCGTCCGGCGCTCATTTGCTGAAAATCGCCGCCAGCGCAGAACGCCTTTCCCTCTCCGGTAATCACGATTGCGCGCACGCCGTCGGCCTTTTGAGCCTCTTGCAGCGCATGCAAGAGCTCGTTGACCATCATCGGCCCAATCGCATTACGACGCTCCGGGTTGAAGAGCGTAATACGATGGGCCGCGCCTTCCGTCGCGGTCTTGATCTTCGCGTAAGCGGTCATGCCGGCTTGAACCGGTCGAGGGACAATATCTGACGTGCCTCTTCGACTGTCGCGACCTTGCGTCCGACGTCGCGGACCATGCGCGCGGCCACCTCCACCACGTCCGCGTTGGACTTGGCCATATCGCCGTTCGGCAAATACAGATTATCTTCCAGCCCTACTCGGATGTTGCCGCCGAGCACGAGCGCGCTCGCGAGCATTCGCCATTGGCACTTACTAATGCCGATGACCTCCCACTCGCTGCCGGCCGGCATGATCTTCGTCTGCAGCTGCAGGCTCTCGATCATCGGGGGCACGCCGCCGAGGACGTTGACGATGAACGAGAACTGCAGCGGCTTCTTCAACACGCCCATGTCGAGCAGCGGCCAGATGCCATGCGTGTGACCGGTGTCGAAGCACTCGAGCTCGGGCTTGACGCCGCTCTCGTTCATCGCAGAGAGCATCTTGATGATCTTCTCGTACGTGTTCGGGAACACCATGTCGAAGACGAAAGCCTTACGTTTCTCGGAGTATTTCGAGTAGTTCATCGTGCCCATGTTGAGCGCGGCGATCTCGGGTTTGCTCTCTCGGATGTAGGTGCACTGCTCGCTCACGTCCTCTAGGATCGTGCCCGTCGAGAAGTTGAGGATGATCGGGCAGCGCTTGCGCGTCTCCTCTTTGATCGCCGCGAACGTCTTTGGGTTGAAGGTGGGCGAGCCGTCGTCATTTCTAGCGTGGATGTGCACGACTGAGGCGCCCGCGTCGTGTGCGCGCTTGCACTCCTCTGCGATCTCCACTGGCGTATAGGGGATTCCTGGACACTGCTGGCGATTGGCAAGTACGCCGCTGACGGCGCAGGTGATCACGCAGAGATCCGGGTCGCGTACGAATGCCATGTTGTCAATCCTTGTTGGTCGATTCACTGACGAGCACGCGAACGCGCTTGGCGAGCTTGGTCGCTATCTTCAAGAGATCACGCGCCTCGTTCGCGCTGAGGCTGAGGAGCGCCTGGCGCAAGATCTCCATCGGCTCCACAGGGATCTCGCGCGCGAGCTCTGCGCCCTTGGGCGTGAGCCTGATGTGCACGACGCGCCTGTCTTCTAGGCTGCGCTCGCGCAGGACGAGGCCCTCGCGCTCCATGCGGTCGATGATCCCGGTGACCGTGCTGTTCTGCGCGCGGATCTTCTCGGACAGCTCCGTGAGTGAAAGATCCCCGATCTGCTCGAGCATCTTGATGACCGTGAGCTGCGGGCCCGTGAGGTTCGCGCGGCGGGCGAACTCCTTCGTGATCCGGCGGCCCTCCGTGTAGAGGTAGATGATGGCCTCGAGCGTCTGATCGACGTCGGCCTTGAGCTCGGGGGAGAGAGGCGGTGCCACGGGGAGGGAATCTTTCGAGGGTCGTAAGTTTCGCGTGCGAAATAATTGTCTACGAAACGTCTCGCGTCAACAGGCTTCGCGGGCTTTTCACTTCCGCGACTCGCGACTACCTTCGCGGCCTCATGGCGATCACTTACCGTCAAGCCGGCGTGGACATGGACGCTGGCGACGAGCTCGTCGAGCGCATCAAGCCTCTCGCGAAGGCGACACGCATCGCCGAAGTGATGGGCGGAGTGGGCGGCTTCGCGAGCCTTTGCCGTGTCCCCGAAGGGATCGACGAGCCCGTTCTCGTCAGCGGCACCGACGGCGTCGGCACCAAGTTGAAGGTCGCGTTCGCGCTCGGCAAGCACGACACCATCGGACAAGATCTCGTGGGCATGTGCGTCAACGATGTGATCACGTGTGGCGCGCGCCCGCTGTTCTTCCTCGACTACTTCGCGACGGGCAAGCTGGACGTGAACGTCGCGGAGGCCGTGATTTCAGGCATCGCGCGCGCTTGCAAGGAGAGCGGCTGCGCGCTCGTCGGCGGCGAGACCGCCGAGCTGCCCGGCATGTACCACGAGGGCGAGTACGATCTGGCGGGCTTCTCGGTCGGCGTCGTCTCGGCGAAGAAGGTCATCGACGGCGCTCGAGTCGAGGTCGGCGACGCTGTGATCGGCCTGCCCTCGAGCGGGCTCCACTCGAACGGATTCTCGCTCGCGCGTCGCGTGCTCACCGATCTCGGAGAGCGACCCAGCGAGCTCGGCGGCAAGACCGTGGGCGAGGTGATGCTCGAGCCCACAAGACTGTACGCGCGCCATCAAGCTGCGTTGTTGAGCGCGACCGGCGTGGAGGTCCGCGCGATGAGCCACATCACAGGCGGCGGGCTCCCCGGTAACTTGCCTCGCGTGTTGCCAGAGGGGCTCGGCGCGCGGATCGAT
>JANYHY010000034.1 GCA_025362165.1 Myxococcales bacterium
TCTCTATCAGCATCAACACTGTCGCGATGGCGAGCCATGCCCACAGCCATTTGGGCCCTTTGTAGGGCGCGCCGACGAGCAGGCCCAAACCAAACCCAGTATCGATACCCATACAGCGCGAGCACATCGGCATCAGACTGCCAAATACCGATAGGGTACGATCGGGCATTCGGTGGCACGTGAGCGACCACGGATAGGCGACTTGGTCGGCCAGCTCGTACAGCTTGGCCGTGTGCAAGAGCGGCGGGACGATGGGCCACAAGAGAAGCAACACTCCGAACGTGCGGAACAAGGTCGCGATGCGCATCATCGACTCGGCACTTGGGTGCGCCCGGAGAGCACGTCCTGTCGAAGCACCTCCACGGCGGCCTTCACGGCGACGGTGAGCAGGGCAGCGTGCTCGCCCTCGTGCACGTAGTCGACGCCTTGATCTCCGATGCCCAGACCGATCACACACCCGCCTACGAACTTGTGCTCTGCGGCGTCTTTGATGGCGTCGAACACAGCGACGTCCACGCGCTTGATCATGCTGGTGGCGACCACGCCAGGCATCTCGTCGTGTTGATCAGAGTCGACGCCGATGGCGTAGATGTGTCCCTCGCGCGCGGCTTCGAAGACGCCGTGACCGGTGGAGCCCGACGCGTGGAAGATGACGTCTGCGCCTTGTGCGATCTGGCTGGCGGCGAGCAGCTTGCCCTTCGCCGGATCCTTGAACGCATCAGGTGAGGCGCCTGCGTATGCGCTGTGCACGACGCACTTGTCGCACGTGGCCTTCACGCCAGCCTCGTAGCCTGCCTCGAACTTGCGAATGAGCGGGATCGTCATGCCGCCGACGAAGCCGACGTGTCCAGTCTTGGTGAGCTTGCCCGCGACTCCACCAACGAGGAACGCACCCTCTTCCTCGCGGAAGTCCAAACCGGCTACGTTCTGCGGGATCAAGTGATCTCCCGAGGGTGCGTAGTCGACGCACGCGAACGAGACGGAAGGATAGGCCTGCGCCACGAGATCAACGTCGCTCGAGAAGATGAAGCCCACGCCGATCACAAGATCCATGTGGCGCGCGGCGAAGAGTCGGAGCGCGGCCTCGCGATCTTCTGCGCCCGTCGGCTCGAGGAAGGAGATCTCTGCGCCCAGCTCGCGCTCCGCGCGTAAGAGACCCTCGAACGCCGAGTCGTTGAAGCTTTTGTCGCCGCGACCTCCCACGTCGAACACGAGACCCACGCGCACGCGCGGCGCAGTCTTCGGCGTCGCGAGCGCCGAATGTCGCGCGGGCAACGCGGTCGCGATCAACGCGAGCACGACAGCGCCGAGCGCAAAGGTTCGAGCGCTCGGCGTCAGGAGGTCGCCTCGTCGTCTGTGAGCTTGCCTATGAGCGCGCGCGCGGCCGCGACGTTGCGATCATCGCCGTGCGCGTCTACTTCGATGAAGATCTTTCGCATCCTCGGCATCTTGTCGCGGATGCGCTTCTCCATGCCGTTGGTGATGTCCTCCACCTGTTCGACCGCGGTGCCTGGCTTGAACGCGACCTTGAGCGCGAGGATGATCACCTCGGGGCCCAGATGCAGGCTCAAGATCTGCGTCACGCGCTCCACGCCCTCGGTGGACTCCGCGATCTCGAGCGCGCGCGCCTGATCCTCGATCGAGGCCGCTTTGCCGATCAGCAAGCCATGCGTCACGGACGCGAGCGCGACCGCGACCGCGGCGAGCAAGAGCCCGATGAGCAAGCTGCCGAGCGCGTCCCACATCGCGACGCCGGTGATTCCGCGGAGGACCACCGCGACCAACGCGACCGAGAGGCCGATCAGCGCGGTCGTGTCCTCCGCGAGCACGAGCGGCACAGTCGGATCGCGCGCCTCGAGGAACGCACGCGCGAGCCCCTTGCCCTTCGAGGTCCTCTTGAACTCGCGCATCGCGACGCGAAACGACATCGACTCGAAGAACACGGACGCGCCGAGCACCGCGTAGTTGAGCACGTTCGACGAGAAATTGAGGTGCACGCCAAAGATGGTGTGGTCGAACACCTTGAGCGGCTCGGGGGCAGACACCAGGTGTCCAATTCCTTCGTACATGCCGAACGCGCCGCCCAGCGAGAAGAGCATCAACGCGACGACGAACGGCCAGAAGTAGAGCTCCGACGCGCGGCCGAACGGGTAGCGCGCGTCCGCGGCTCTGACGGCGAGGCGCATCCCAACGAGCAACAGCGCTTGGTTGCCAGAGTCCGCGAGCGAGTGGACGGCCTCGGCGAGCGTCGCCGTCGAACCGCTCAAGAGAGCCGCGCTGAACTTGCACGCTGTGATCGCGAGGTTGCCTGCGAGGGCGGCGATCACGACTTTCTTGCTGCCTTCAGCGGTCATCAGGAAATTGCGACTGTACTAATGGGCGGGTGCTGGCGTAAAGGCGACGTCGAAAGAAGCGATCCTTGGCCCTCATCCTCCGTCGCGTCGTGCTTGTCAGGCACGGCCAATACGACGAGCACGACACCGGCAAGCTCACCCCGTTCGGCCGAAAACAGGCGTCGGTGACGGCGCGAGCGTTCGAGGGGATGCGCATCGACTCCGTGGTCTCGAGCACGCTCATCCGTGCGAAGGAGACCGCCGAAATCATCGCCGAGCACATCGGCTACGAGACGGTCACGCACAGCGCGCTCTTGTGCGAGTGCGTGCCGACCATGCTGCCCGCCTCGCTGCGCGTGAAGGTCGATCCCGATCACGTGCGTCAGGATCGCGAGCGCGCGGATCGGGCATACGAGCGCTTCTTTCGTCCGAGCCCGAGACCGCGCACCGATCTGGTGATCTGCCACGGCAACATCATCCGCTTCTTCGCGTGCCGCGCGCTCGGCGTACAACCGCGTGCGTGGATCAAGATGCAGTCTCTCCATTGCGGCATCACCGAGATCAGCGTTCTGCCGAACGGCGAGACACGCCTCGCGAGCTACAACGACACAGGCCACCTACCGCGACACATGCGCACGATGAGCAACGCAGCCGCGAAGAGCGACTGACTCACGGATAGGTCAGGACAACGCGGGAGCGCGCTATCTGCAGGTAGCCCAACTCCGAGGATTTCACGCGCTCGGAGACCAGCCATCGCGACAGATCCTCGCGAATCGAGTCGAACGGCCGATCGCGATACGGGTTTGCTGTCGTACGGAAGACGTCACGCAGCTGGTTCTCGGAAGGGGAGAGCACCGAGTTGATCGCCCGGTCGACATAGATCGCGGCGCGCGCGTCTCTGCGAAAGAGAGAGCCGATCTCGGCGGCGCTGATCCCCTCGGCCGCCGCGGCCTTCGTCAGACCGTCCTCTCCGATTCGATCAATCATCGCTTGGCGCAACGCTGCCGAGACGCGCGTCATCGTCGAAGCGTCTGGCTCCTTCTCGAGCGGGAGCTCTGCGAGCAGATCACGGCCGACGTGCAGATCGAGCGCCGTGCGTACGTGACGCTCTTGGTAGTCGAGGTCTCCCTCCTCCACGAGCGATACTAGGCGCGCCTCGAACCCGAGGATGCGCTCAGTGACGAAGCGAGGGCGCGAAGGGCCCCCCGTCTCCGGTGCGTACCACCGCGCAGCGACGCGATCTGCCGTGACGAAATTGGCCTTGTTTGGAGCCGGATCCGCGATCGCCGTCCCCCCGAGCAACGCGCATGCGAGCGCAACGATCGTGGCTCGCGCCAGGCTCACCCTTCGCCGTCCCGCGCCGCGTCGAGCAGGCGCTTGCTATCGCGCTCGGCCGCCATGTGCTCGGTGTGGTGGGCGAAACCTCGCGCAGCTCGCCGCGCCTTCAAGAACTCCGCGAACGACACGAGCGTGTCCAGATCCCTCGGACCGAGCGCGTCGGAAAGCTCCTTGAGCTGCTGACGGGTCGTCTCGGCGTTGCGCGCGCGGCGCCCGCTCGAAGACTTCGGTCCGTCAGCGTCTGGTAGGAGCGCCGTAGATGAAGGCGACGCGCTCTCCGGGGCGACCTCGGACTCGGGTCCGTTCTCGATCCAGGTCGGTCGCGCCGTCGCGTTGATCGCGTGCGCCGTGAGCCACGCCTCCATGAAGGTGCGCAGCCGCTCGCTCCGGAAAGTGAACCACTTCTCGCGGTCCTCCGCGTAGCTCATGAGCACGTCTTTGAAGCGGCGGAACGCGCCCTTGCCGTCGATCGCTTGGCCGAGCTTGCCTCGCAGGTCGTCCTCTTCCACGAGCGGAATGAAGCGCTCCATCCATCGGTACTGCTCGCGCGAGCTCACCGGGTCCACCCGCAGGTAGTTGCCATCAGAGGCGATGCGAACGTGCATCTGCGGATCGGCGACTCCGTCCACCACGCGAAGGACCTCTCCGGTCACGAGGTGCAAGTAGCTGTGCACCTCAGGCGCGTTGTTCTCGAACGCGTCCTCGAGGGCTTCCCAATCGATGGGGACGTCGCGGACGGGCTCGTTGGATTGGACGGCAGGCGTGGCCGGGGTGGGCTCCGCCTCAGGATGGTTAGGCATGACGAATCTCCCTTTGGCCGAAATTCGCCTCGTAGATGCGGTGGCCGAGGGCTGGTCGGACACGCGAGGCGCGTTTCGGAAAGCGTACGAAAGTGGCTGTCTTCAAAGGTAAGGCCAGTCTGCACAATCAGCAACGAGTCTTCGTCAGGTGGACCGAGCGCGCGCAATGGCGTCCTGCCACATGTGACGCGCGCGCGTCACGTCTTGTTCCGACGCGGCGGGCGCAAACGACCTCTCGATGGACAACATCGACGCTGCGGCCTTGGGTTCGAACCAGCCAAGCCCCACACCAGCCAACATCGCCGCTCCTCTGCCAGTCGATTCGAGCTCGTGCGGTCGCTCCACGCGCGCCCCCGAAATGTCGGCCTGGAACTGCATCAGCAGGTCGTTCTTGGCGGCGCCTCCATCGACGCGCAGTCGCTCGATGGGGCGACCCGCGTCTTGCACCATCGCGCTCAACAGGTCGAGCACGGAGAACGCGATGCCCTCCAGCGTCGCCCGCGCGAGATGCGCGCTCGTGGTGCCCCGCGTGAGACCGACGATCGTCCCGCGCGCGTTCTGATCCCAATACGGAGCGCCAAGTCCGGCGAGCGCAGGCACGAACACGACCCCGTCGCTCGAAGAGACGCTCCGCGCGAGCGGCTCGATATCGGCCGCGTGCTTGATGATACCGAGCCCGTCGCGCAGCCACTGCACCGCCGCGCCCGCGATGAACGAGCTACCCTCGAGGGCATAGGTGACATGTCCACCAACCTTCCACGCGACCGTGGTCACGAGGCCGTGTGTGCTCATGACGGGTCGCTGCCCCACGTTCATCAGCGCGAACGCCCCCGTGCCGTAGGTGCATTTCGCGTCCCCGACCTCGAAGCAGGCCTGCCCGAAGAGCGCGGCTTGCTGATCGCCAGCGATGCCCGCGATGGGGATGCCGTCTGGCAAAAAATCCAGGCCGCGCGTATGACCGATGATCCCGGCGCTCTCCACCACCGTCGGCAACACCTCGCGCGGCACGCGGAAGAGCGCGAGCAGCTCGTCGTCCCACTGCATGCGCACGATGTCGAACAACAGCGTCCGCGACGCGTTGGTGACGTCGGTGACGTGCTTGTCTCTTTGTGTGAGCATCGAGATCAACCAGCTGTCGATCGTGCCGAACGCGAGCTCACCGTTGTTCGCGCGGGCCCTGCTGCCCGATACTTGATCCAGCAACCATGCCACTTTGGTGCCTGAAAAATAGGCGTCAATGACGAGGCCGGTCTTGGCGCGGACAGCGTCCGTGTGTCCCGCGTCCTTGAGGCGCTGGCACTCGTCGGCGGTACGACGGCACTGCCAGACGATCGCGTTGTGGATCGGCTCGCCGGTCTTGTTGTCCCACACGACGGTCGTCTCGCGCTGATTGGTGATGCCGATGCCGCCGAGGTCGTCGCCGGTGATCGCCGCTGCCGCCAGCGCCTTCTTGACGGACTCCTTCACGGACGCCCAGATCTCGCGCACGTCGTGCTCGACCCAGCCAGGCTTGGGGAAGTGCTGCGCGAACTCGGTCGTCCCGCGACCGCGCACTTTGCCCGACTTCTCGACGACGAGCGCTGTGGTCCCAGTGGTCCCTTGATCGATGGCGAGCAAAAGCATGCGTCGGTTTTACGTGAACTCGCGCGGATTGCGCAGCTGCAATACGCTGGGGTCATGAGCCACCCGCTCCCCAAAGAGCCCGAGGACATGGCCGACGCGCCGACGCCCGAGGAGCGGCCGTCTTCCCCGGTGCCGAAGACCGCGTCGCTGGGGCCGCCGCCGAAGAAGCGCGTGACCAAGCGCAAGCCACAATCGGTGGAGGTCGTCGCGTATCGCCCGCTCGCAGAGGACACGTGGCGCTTCTTCCGCGCCTACTACACGACGTTCCGTGTCATCGCCTCTTACGTTTGGTTCTTTTGGTGCGGCAGCATCTTCGGCAAGGCGTGGAAGGACGCGCGCATCGGCCCCGTGCACCACAGCAACGCGCGCCGCGTGATGCGCACGATCCTCGCGCTCCAAGGGGTGTTCATCAAGGTCGGACAGCTCCTATCGATCATGGCAAATTTTCTACCGCCCGCGTTCCGCGAAGAGCTAGAGGGTTTGCAGGATCAAGTCCCGCCGCGGCCGTACAAGGAGATCGAGGAGCGCATCGAGAGCGACCTAGGGGCGCGCGTCGACGAGCTCTTCGACGACTTTCACAAAAAGCCGATCGCGAGCGCATCTCTCGGCCAGGTGCACGAGGCGCGCACCAAAGATGGCCAGCATGTCGTCATCAAGGTGCAGCACAAAGACATCGATCAGATGGTGCGGCTCGATCTCGTCACCATCCGCAGGATCATGGCGATCGTGCAGTGGTTCGTGCCCGTCCAGGGTCTCGACGCGTACTACCACCAGATCAAAGGACTGCTCTTCGAGGAGCTCGACTTCGAGCGCGAGGCCGACAACATCGAGCGCATCGCGAAGAACTTCACGCAAAATCCGCAGGTCGTGTTTCCCGTTCCGGTGCGCGAGTTGTCGACCAAGCGCGTCATCACGCAGTCGTTCGTCGACGGCAAGAAGATCAGCGACCTCTCCAACGTCAGCGTGGACAAGAAAGACATCGCCAATCGTCTCGTCCGCGCCTACTGCCAGATGATCTTCGTCGACGGCATCTACCACGCCGATCCGCACCCCGGGAACATCCTCGTCCGCAAGGACGGCGCGCTCGTCCTCCTCGATTTCGGCGCTGTCGCGGAGCTCTCTCCCCAGATGCGCGACGGCATCCCCGAGTTCCTCGAGGGCGTGCTCCGCAAGGACACGGACAAGCTCATCAAGGCGCTGCGCAAGATGGGATTCCTCTCGCGGACGAGCGACGAGCGCGTGAGCGAGAAGATCATCGACTACTTTCACCGGCGCTTTCAGGAGGAAGTAAAGCTCGAAAGCTTCAACCTGAAAGACATCAAGATCGACCCCGCTCGCGGCTTCGAGAACCTGCTCGACT
>JANYHY010000040.1 GCA_025362165.1 Myxococcales bacterium
GTGCAAGATAGGCCGCCCAAAAAAAATGCGCACTGACAGGTCCATGATCACAGCCGCTCATCGCCACAACCACGCCCACCGCATCGCCGTCGCGATCACCATCGTCAGCGTGGCCGCCTGCACCCTCAACCCAACGGAGGACGCCGCCGCGAAGGAGTTCGTGCCGCCCCTCTGTCAGCGCCTCCAGGAGTGCCTGCCCAAGAACTACAGGCTGGCCTACCCGAACGACACCGCGACGGACCGCACCCAGTGCGAGCAGAAGGGCTACAGCGCCGTGAAGGAGCCGACCCGGCAGGACGCGTGCACGCAGAAGCAGCTCGACACCTGCACCGCGGACCTCAAGGTGGAGGACTGCGCCCTCATCTCGGACGCCGTGACGCAGAACAAAGATTTTCCGCTTCCGACCTCCTGCAACGGCTGCTGAAGAACTAGCTTCTAGTTTCCCACGGCCGCGAACTTGTCGGTGGCGGTGACGAGCTCGTGCACGATGCCGGGCTCCATCGCGGAGTGTCCGGCGTCGCGCACGATGCGCAGGTCTGCCTCGGGCCAGGCGCGGTGCAGCGCCCACGCGCTCTCCGCGGGGCACACGACGTCGTAGCGCCCTTGCACGATCACCCCTGGAATGTGCCGGATCTTGCTCGCGTTGACGATGAGCTCGTCGTCGCGCTCGAAGAAGCCGTCGTTGACGAAGTAGTGGCACTCGATGCGCGCGAACGCGAGCGCGTACTCGTCCTCTCCGTTCTTCGCGATGAGCTGCTCGTTCGGTATGAGGCAGCTCGTCTTGCCCTCCCACACGCTCCACGCCTTGGCTGCGCGCACACGCTCGGCGGCGTCCGCGCCCGTCAACCGCTTGTAGTATGCATGCAAGAGATCGCCGCGCTCGGCCACTGGGATAGCCGCAGTGTACTCCTCCCAAGCGTCGGGAAAGAGCCGGCTCGCGCCCTCTCTGTAGAACCAGTCAATCTCGCGTTTGCGCAAGAGGAAGATCCCGCGGAGCACGAGCTCACTGACCCGCTCTGGGTGCTTCTGCGCGTAGGCGAGCGCGAGCGTGGAGCCCCACGAGCCGCCGAACACTTGCCACCGATCGATGCCGAGCTTGGTGCGCAGCGCCTCGAGGTCAGCGACGAGGTGCCAAGTCGTGTTCTCCTCCAGCGAGGCGAACGGCGTGCTTCTTCCGCAGCCGCGCTGATCGAAGACGATGATGCGATATGCGTTCGGGTCGAAGAACCTGCGGTGGCGCGGGTCGCTCCCGCCGCCCGGACCGCCGTGCAAGAAGACGGCGGGCTTGCCGTTGGGGCTGCCAGATTGCTCGTAGTAGATCGCGTGGCCGCCGGTCACCTGCAGCGTCCCTACGTCGTATGGCTCGATCTCAGGGTAAAGCGAACGGCGCTCGGGCATGATTGCCCCGTATCTTAGCCTTACTTGACGTCGATCGGTGTCATCTTGCCAGTCGCTTCGACGGTGAACGCGAACGTCCCCTTCTCTGCTTGAACGAGCAACACGGCAGTCGGTCCGCCACGGCCGTAGAGCGAGACATGCGTGACGTGCTCGCTCCCCGGCTTGCCCTCTTCGCCGTCCAGCAGGACTCGATCGGGCGTCGCTGGGAGATCCGTGAGCTTCGCGACGCGCACGCGGAGACCGTCAGACTCGCGCGCGACGACGATCGGTTCGCCGACCGCCGTAATCGCGGAGAGGTCTGCGCGTGTGAGCACGTTCGCCCCTGGCGCGTCGAGTGCGACCGTAGCGACCGAGCAGCTCGTGCCCGTGCACCGTGTCTGCTGCACGGAGGGCACGCCCATGTTCGCGTCCGTGAGCCCGAGGATCATGGCCTCGGCACCGTCACACACGAGCGAGTCCGCGATCGGCTCGATGCCGTGCGGAGTCGCGACGAAGCCTCCCCATGCTTGACCCTTCATGCGCGAGAGGAGCGCCTCTTTCATTCGCAAGAACGTGCCTTCATTGGTGCGGCAGCCCGTGATCGAACCTGCGAAATCATTGCCCCAAGGAGGACCAAGATCGATGGTCGCTCCGAGGCGCCCTGCAGAGTCCAGCGTGCGCGCGGACAGATTCACGGAGTAGTAGCCTCCATAAGGCGCATATCCGCCGCCGCCGTAGTAGTCGCCCCATGGGTCGGTCGTCGTGCCAATCGCCCACACCAAGTTCTCGCCGACGAGCTGAATGAAGGCCACGTTCTCGCCTGCTGGCCTGCCGAACGCGAGGCGCTGCGTCTTGCCGTCGCTCGTCTTCTTCACGAGTGAGTACGGATCGCCTTGCCCCAACACATACGCCGTCCCGTCTGCGCGAACGAACCCAGTGTCGCCTCGAGCAAGCACAAGAGCAGGAGCGCCGTCTTCGCTCGCCGCGAGCACATGCTCGACGCCGGGCTCTGGAGCGACGGGCGTGCACGTTGCTGTCGCGTAGTGCTCGCTCGCGCGCATCCAGCACACGCGATCGGCGAACAGCAAACGCACGTCGCCATACGCAACCGGATCGGTAGCGAGCACAGGACCCTGCCCCAGCGGCTTTTGTTTGGAGAGGCGCACGAGCTCCGCGGCGGGCGGAGCGCTCGGCACGGTTCGAAGATCGTAGGCGAGTGACGCGGCGGGGAGTGTGGTCGCGTCCTTGAAGAGTCGATCGAGCTGATCGCCAGTCACAGAGAAGGTCTGCGTGTCGTTCTCCACGTCCGCTCGCGGCAGATCCTCTTCGAAGTTGGTGACCCCGAACCGGGCGGCGCGGTGCGAAGCATTGTAGAAATTCGCCTGAAATACGCCACATCGCGTGGGCCAGTCCGCGGCCGCAGCGCCGAGCTCGATCGCGCGATAGTGAACGCTCGGAGTCTCACCCACAGGCACATCCCCCACCGTGCACCTCGCGTACGCCACCCACGCTTGTCCGAGCTCTCGCTCCGACGATCTGCGCAGAGCGAGCTGCGAGCCGAACCACACACCCGCGGCGAGGCCGGCGACGACGCCGAGCGCGACGGTCACCTTCACTCCGATCCCGAGCACACGCCCCATCAAGGACACTGTCACCTCAGTTTACCGAACGTCGACCGCAACGGCGACCTTCCCGTTGTACGCGCGATCGGTCGCAAAGATCCCGAACTTCGACGCGACGCCGGCCGACTTCCTTGGGACACCCGCTGCTCACCCGAGTTCCCCGCGGCTTGACGACTGGGGGACTCTCCGTGTCACATGGCAACCCATGAGTGATCTCGTGATCGAAGTGTTGAAACCCGGCGCTGGCGCCGAGGCCAAGAGCGGCGACAAGGTGACCGTGCACTACGTGGGCACCCTCACGACAGGCAAGAAGTTCGACAGCTCTCGCGACCGAGACAAGGGGTTCGCCTTCGTGCTCGGCGCGGGCAACGTGATTCAAGGCTGGGATCAGGGGGTTCCGGGCATGAAGATCGGCGAGCTGCGCAAGCTGACCATCCCATCCAACATGGCCTACGGTGCGCGCGGCTTTCCGCCAGTCATCGGTCCGAACGAGACGCTCATCTTCGAAGTCGAGCTGCTCAGCGTCGGGTGACGCGCGCCAACTTCATACGCCACTCGGTGGTGATCGCGCTCGCGCTCGGCTCGTTCGGGACGTACTGGGCGTGCGCCGTTTATGGCACTTCGCTGCTTCTGCCCGCCGACGCTGGTGTGGACGCGAGGTCGGCCGAGGCGGGCGCGGACGCCGCCGATCCATGCAACCACGCGCGAATCCCAGCGCGTCCCGATCACGACGACCCTAGCGGCGTGGATGCGGGCGAGATCGTCGTCGCGTCGCGTTCGCTCGTCTTCGACATCGACGCTGGCAACGGAGAGACTGTCGGCTACGACCTCGACAACATCTGCACGTGCCCCGGCCCTGCCTCGTGCAACGGCCCCCAAAAGACAGTCTGCGACGATCCCCGCGGACGCGACAACGCAGCAGGCGCGCTCCTCAACAACTTCGCGTCGTACGCGGACGCGTTCAATCCGCAGAAGATCAACGATCGCATCGCGGCCGGACGCATCGGGCTCGTGATTCGTATTGGCAACTACAACGGCACGCTCAACGACACTCAGATCAACGCCGCGCTCTTCTTGTCGAACGGCATCGAAGGCTACCAAGACGGCGGTACGCCGAAGCCGCCTCAATACAACGGCAATGACGTCTGGACCGTCGATCCCAAGTCGCTCGTCGGTGGAGTCGCGCCACCGTACATCCCGAACTCCGACAACGTGGACAACGCCGCGTATGTCTCGAACGGTATGGCGGTCGCCTCACTCAATGACATCTTCATCGACTTCTCCGGCGGTACAGGCACGGCTCAACTCCGAGTCGATCTCACAGGCGTCATCGTCACTGCCAAGTTAGTCCCCAATGGGAAGGGAGGCTTCGACGTCGGCGAGGGGACGCTCGCCGGACGCTGGCCGACCCGCAAGCTCCTCACGTCGTTCGCCGGCATCCACGACCCGCTCAGCATGAATCCGAACCAGTACTTGTGTGGAGACTCCGGCACCTATACGGGCCTCAAGAACCTCGCGTGCAATCAGCGCGACATCGCGAGCGTGATCCAAAACGACGGCCAGAACGCGCGGTGCGACGCGTTGTCATTTGCGCTGCGCTTCAACACCGCGGCCGCTCGCTTGGGTTCGGTGTACAGCGGAGTCGCTCCGTTGCAACCGTGCGGTCCCCAATGGACTGACGATTGCCCCTGATCGGCGCCACTTCAGCGCTTGATGAATTTGCCGCGCGCCTCTGGATGTTCGTTCTCGAACGCCTCT
>JANYHY010000076.1 GCA_025362165.1 Myxococcales bacterium
CGAGCACGGAAACCGAGCTTACTCATCACGGAATGATGTTCGCCACCGCCCCAATTGATCACCGAAAGCGCAGTGGTTTTCGTCGAGACCAAGCGAGCGCTAGTAGGAGTGCGGTGGTTTTCGTCGAGACCAAGCGAGCGCTGCGGCGGGGCGGAGGAGCCGTACTCCGCGTACGGCGACGACCCCCGACGCAGCGATCGCGCCGGTATCGGCGAAAAACACCGCGCTCCTACCCGCGGGTGAACTCCCACAGCACATAAAGGATGACCGCGATCATCACGGCGGCGACGACCATCTGCTGCGGGCGGGTGGTGAGGTCTCCCGGAGCGCTCGCGTCTGTCGGCTTGGGGGAGTCGTCCTCTTCTTCTTCGGGGGGGTCCTGCGCCTCGACCGGCTTGGCGTCCGCCTTCTCCGTAGGCTCGGACTTCTCCTCGACCGCTTTGTCTTTGTCCACGACCAAGGGCGGGTCTGCCTTCTTGGCTCCCTTGCCTTCTTCCACTTGGACGAAGTCGCGCACGATCTCGAAGGTCTGCGTGACGGACTCGCTGTCTTTGTTCGGCTGGAGGCCTTCGCCGCTGACCTCCGCGAGGATGAGCGTGATGTTGTCCTCGCCGCCGCGCTCGTTCGCGAGCTCGATCAGCTTCTTGCATGCGTCATCGAGCACGCTCGCAGCGTCGACGATCTCGCGCATCTCGCTGTCTTGGACTTTGTTGGACAGGCCGTCCGAGCAAAGCAGCAAGCGATCGAAGCGACGCAGGGCGAGCTTGCCGATCGCGGGCTTCACGTCCGCCTTCTGGCCCATCGCTTGGAGGATGACGTTCTTGTGCGGGTAGTCCTTCGCCTCGTCTGCGCTGATCGCGCCAGCGTCCACGAGGAGCTGCACGAAGCTCTGATCGCGCGTGATTTGGCGGATGCGGTGGTTGCGGACCAGATACGCGCGAGAGTCTCCGACCTCTGCGATGAACGCCGTCTCGCCCATCACGAAGACCGCTGTCAGGGTCGCGCCCATGCCCTTCTTTCCGGGCTCCTTCGCGGCGTCGAAGACCTCTTTGTTCGCGCCGAAGACCGCGATGTCGAGCATCTTGGTGACGGTCTCTCCGCTGACCATGTCCTTGTTGGCTGCGAGCTCGCGACGCAGCGACTCGATCACGAGCGCGCTCGCGACCTCGCCGGCTTGCTCACCGCCCATGCCGTCGCTCACCGCCAGGAGCATTCCCTCCGCAGGCACGTCGACCGATTTGTCGCCGTCGCTCGTGTCGAGCTTCGCGCTGCGCGCCAGATCGGCGACGACGAACGCGTCCTCGTTGTTCGTTCGGACCTTCCCTACGTCGGTCCTACCCACCACAGTCAGCTTGACGGTCACGCGACGAGCCTACGCCACGATGCTCGCTTTGGGGAGCGGCTATTCGGAGGCTGCGTCTTTCGCGCTGGCGCACGGATCGCCTGGCTGCAGGTTCGTGCCCTGCGTGTTGCACCCGCATTTGTCGGCGGGAACGCTGTTGGGCGAGCACACCCAACCAGTCCCAGCGTCGGGGCAAATGAGCTTCACCGACACGATGTCGCACGCCTTGCCCTCCGCACCTGGGCGGCAGGTGATGTTGTTGGGATACACAGCTCCGCCGCATGTCACCGCAGGCGCGGCCTCCTTCGCCGCATCCACGGGCGGGCCTGCGTCGACGGCGTTGGTGTCCTCGCCGCCGCAAGCAGCGGTGACGAGCGTGAGGCAAGCAAAGAGAGCGATGGTGGAGCGCATCATGATCTTCAGTTAATCACAGGATCGCATCAAGCGCCTAGGATGCGCCGCACGCCGTCGCCGAGATCCGGATCAAACGCTCCGCCCCACGAAGTGAGCAGCACCTCGCCGCCGTCCATGTGGAGGCGCCACGTCGCGACGCGATCTGGCGTGTTCTTGCCGCGATCGGCGATCGCGCCCCACTCGGCGACGTGCTCTTGGTGATCGCCCGCGCCGACGATCAGTCTTCCATCCGTCGTGCCAAGCGTGAGCGCGCGCACCGCGAGGCTGCGTTGCTTGTGGTCGAGGAAGAACGCGAGCGACTCGACGGGTCGCGCGCTGCGGTTCTGCCTGCGCTCGGTGCGAGCGAATCGAGCGAAAGGGCCTGCGTCTTGTTGCGAGAGGATCATGAACGTGATCGTCGAACAACCCACGCCAACCGGCCAAGTTAGAAGCGCTTCTGCGGCTCCTCGTCCACCAGCACTTCGAGCGTCGGGAGGACTTCCTTGACGAAGCGATCGCGGACCGCGCGCGCGCGATCCATGTCGTTGTCTCTCACGGGCACCGCGATGCCCATGATCAGGCACGCGCCTTTCCATGCGGGATAGGTCGCGTAGGCCACTGTGTACTCCTCGCGTTCGATCAGCGTCGCGCCTTTGGCCGTGAGCGTCTCGAGGTCGCCGATGAGCGGGCTGTCGTCGGTTGATTGGCGCTTCCACGAGAACGCAGAGGGCGCGTCTCTGTGCATGTCGATGTCGTATGCCTCGATGAGCGGCATCGCCCATCCCTCGAAGCTCTTCGCGCACGCGCCGGAGACCGAGTTGTCCGGCACGTGACGGATGTCCCCGCCGACGATCGCGTGGTGGCCTTGCCCATAACGGAAGCCGACGAGCGTGGGGATGCCCCAGAATTTCACGCGCATCCAGTGCGGAGCGTCCGGCAGCATGATCTTGATGCTGCTCTGCCGATCTACCGCAGGTCCGAGCTCCGCTACCTTCAGCTCTTCGAGCGCCGCGGCGTGCTCGGCCCCACCCGAGCCGCCTTGCGCAGACTTGCCGTCGTCTCGCGGCGGAGAAGCCGCGATCACAGGTTGCTGGGCGCTCGGACCCGTCGAGCACCCGAGCAGCAGCAGCAAGAGAGCCCCGCGTTTCATCGACCTTATGATGGACGAAAACTCGGAAAGTTCCATCCAACCTCTGCGCGCACGCAAGAGCCGGCGCGGAAATGCCGCTAGTTCTTGCAGCAAACAGTGGTGGGCGCTTCCAGCTTCACGGTCGCGGCAGAGGTGGGCGCCATCTGCGCGCAGCCCGCGTTCTTGAGCGAGGTGCTCAGCGACGCCGACCTGAACTGCTGGTTGTTTCCGTTCGGCGCGGGGTCGCACATGCTGTCGGCCGGGAAGTCGATTTTGTTCTGCGTGCAGCCCGTGTCCGTGAACATGCTGAGCGTGCCAGAGCAGTCACCCTTGGCGTCGCAAGCACCGCCGCACGCAGCGCATTCGAGCTTCGGAGCCGCGCCGACGAGCCGCTTGGAGGGGAACTCGACCAGGCAATCGACGTCGCCATCATGGGTGATGCAAATGTTCTTCATCTTGCAGATGTCGCCCTGACAGCTCGGCGGCGGCTCGCAGATGCGCGCGTCGGCGGTGGTCACCTTGGAGGTGTCCGGCTTGCTGTCGAACTGGCAGGTCCCGCCCTTCGCGTGCGGCGGGATGGTCTGGTAGTTCTTGCCCTGCAAGAAGATGGAGAAGTTGTTGAACGGATCGCAGGCGCCGCCACCGGTGAGCTGCAGCGTGGTCGCTTGCATGTTGCACGTACTTCCGCCCTGGTCGAGGTTGCGCATGACCGTGCCCCCGCCGCAGGTCGGTTGCTGAGTGACGTTGCAGTTGCAGGTGCACGCGGACGGATCGGCCACTGGATCCGCCACGACTTCAGTAGTCTTCCAGCCGTCGGCGCACGGGGCTGAGCGGCCTTTTTGCGCCGTGGCGAGCTTCCATCCTTGCGGAGCGTTGAGGCCACACTTGGCCGGATCGCAGTTTGGGTTCGGTCCGCCGTCGCTGCCCGGGTTCACGGCCCCGTCTGCCGCCGCCGCGTCCGCGCCGGGCGGGTTGGGGTTGCCGTTGAGCACATCGATCGAATCGGCGCCTCCGCAAGCGGCGAGACCACCAAAAACAGCGCCTAGAACCGTGACGGAAACGAAGATGAAGTTGCGCATGGGGGACCTTCTCTCAAAAGCGTTCTGACGCTCTGATGCCCGCGTTCGTACGTTCGTTCGAGATTACTTCTTCCCCCCATGCAAAACCCTGCAGACTGAGATAGATCCTGGGCCATGCCCCACGTCCAGGATTGCTTCGGCGCTTCGATCGAAATCAACAACGCTCATTTGAGCAAGTGGATCGTCGAGATGATGGCCCTCTGCAAGCCCGACAAAGTGGTGTTGTGCAGCGGCTCCGAGGCCGAGCGAAGGAGCTTCACGGAGCTCGCGGTCACGCAAGGAGTCCTCATCCCGCTCAATCAAGAGAAACTCCCGGGCTGCTACCTCCACCGCTCCAACCCGAACGACGTCGCGCGCGTGGAGAACCTCACGTTCATCTGCACACCCGAGAAGGAGCAGGCCGGCGCGACCAACAACTGGATGGCGCCGAAGGAGGCCTACGAGAAGGTCGGCAAGCTCTTCGATGGCTCGATGAAGGGCCGCACGATGTACGTGGTGCCCTACGTGATGGGTCCCATCGGTTCGCCCATGGCGAAGGTCGGCGTGGAGATCACCGACAGCATCTATGTGGCGCTCAACATGCGGATCATGACGCGCATGGGCCAGCAAGCGCTCGACATGCTCGGCGCCAGCAACGACTTCAACCGCGGCTTGCACTCGATGCTCGATTGCAACCCAGACCGCCGTTACATCTGCCACTTCCCAGCAGACAACACGATCTGGTCGATCGGCTCTGGTTATGGCGGCAACGTGCTGCTCGGCAAGAAATGCTTGGCATTGCGCATTGGCAGTTATCTCGGCAAGACCGAGGGCTGGCTCGCCGAGCACATGTTGATCTTGGGAGTGGAGAGCCCCGAGGGCGAGATGACTTATGTCGCGGCGGCTTTCCCCAGTCAGTGCGGAAAGACCAACTTCGCGATGATGGTGCCACCCAAGCGCTTCAAGGGCTGGAAGATATGGACCGTCGGCGACGACATCGCGTGGATGCGCGTGGGCGAAGATGGACGCCTTTATGCCATCAACCCAGAAGCCGGCTACTTCGGAGTCGCTCCTGGCACGAGCATGAAGAGCAATCCTAATGCGATGAAGACGGTGCTCAAGGACACCATCTTCACGAACGTCGCGGTCACCAAGGACGGCGACGTTTGGTGGGAGGGCAAAGACGGCCCAGTGCCGGACGAGCTCACCGATTGGCAAGGGCGCCCGTGGAAGAAGGGCTCCACCGAGAAGGCCGCGCACCCCAACTCGCGCTTCACGGCGCCCGCCGCGAACAACCCTTGGAAGAGCCGCTTCGCAGACGATCCGGGCGGAGTGCCTATTAGCGCGATCATCTTCGGTGGTCGCCGCGCGACGACAGTGCCGCTCGTGATGCAGGCGTTCCACTGGGCGCACGGCGTGTTCATGGGCGCGACCCTCGGCAGCGAGACCACCGCCGCGGCCACTGGCAAAGTAGGAGTCGTTCGCCGCGACCCGATGGCGATGCTCCCCTTCTGTGGATACAACATGGGTGAGTATTTCGCGCACTGGCTCGCGATGCAGGCGCAAATCGCTTATCCGCCCAAAGTCTTTTTGGTCAATTGGTTCCGTCAGAACAAAGACGGCAAGTTCCTATGGCCAGGCTTCGGCGAGAACATGCGCGTGCTCAAGTGGATAGTGGATCGCGCGCGCCTGCGCGTCGGCGGACAAGAGACCCCGTTTGGTTGGGTGCCGAGAGCCGGAGATCTCGATCTCTCCGACTTCGACATCTCGCCAGAGACAGTGGACGAAGCCACCGCCATCAACATCGACGAGTGGAAGACCGAGCTCGAGTCACAAGGCAGCTTCTTCGAGAGCCTCGGAGAGAAGATGCCCAAGGCCCTCGAGCTGCAGCGAGAGTTCCTACTCGCGCGCATCGAGAGCATGCACGGCAAATGGGTAGTCCATAACTCGAAGTCTTGAGCATCAGTTCAATTGGGGCGTGCCAAGGGCACCTCTACTCGCCGAAGGCCGTTGATGTCCGCCGAAGGCGGCATCAATTCGAGTATGCGTAGAGGCGCGCGTCGCCGAGCATCACATACAGAGTTCCGTCTGCGCCCATGGCCATCGCGGAGAACGCGGCGCTCGCCGTACCCTGCGGAAATCCAGGCTGCCCCAAGCTGAGGTCCTTGCCAGACACGGGGTCAAGCAGCGTGACCTCTCCTTGGCTGACACCATAGACCTTGCCATCACCACCGATCACGACGGGCTGGACTGCCGCCGAGCTCGCGACGAACTGCCACTTCTGCGCCCCGTTCCGATCGATGAGGTCCCAGCTATGGCTACCGGAGTCTGACACGATGGCCCCGCCAGCGACTGGAGTTGGGGGTTGTCCAGATACCGTCAAACCAAAGTGAAAGATCTCGATGCCATTGACGGTCAACGCGGTCAGGCCATTGTCAGCGAGAAGGTAGACGGTAGAGTCCAGTGCCACCGCCGCATTTCCAAAGTTGCCTGCGGCGTAGTCCCATTTGGAAACACCGCTCGAAGCGTCCAACGCATAGAAGCGTTTCTCTCCGCCGACGTAGACCGTGCTCGCGTCGAGAGAGAGCGCGACGTCCCCCATGGGCGCATCCGTCGTGATCGACCAGCGCTTGTTCCCATTCGAATCGATCGCGAAGAGAGCGCCAGTCGCAGGCTTGGCCGTGGCGTCGCCGGCCGTGATGTAGATCGTTCCTTCAGGCGCGATCGCTGGGGAGCTCGATATGGGAGCGCCTGCGTCGAACTTCCACGCGACCGCACCCCCAGGGTTGATCGCATAGAGCTTGTGATCGATCGACCCGACAACGACGAGCCCCGTAGCGCTGATCGCTGGCGCAGCGAACGCTCCGCCTGGAAATGGCGCCTTCCATGCGCGTGTGCCGTCACCGCGAAACGCGTAGAGGCCGTCCACTCCGCCGACATAGATGGTTCCATCTGCGGCGATCACGGGCGCGCTCGTGTCGCAGTCCGTGCCCAGCACTGGCGGACAAGCCAGCGCCTTCATGTCCAGTTGGGCCTTCCATTTCTCGGTGAGCTTTTGGGGACCCACGATGGCGGAGCGCGACATGCGTGTGTTGCAACGCCCCTTCATCGGCCAGGGTGCGCCGACCTGGAGACCGCTCACGTCGCCGCAGCCTTCGACGATGACGGGGACATGACCATCGCTCGGCGGCGGCGCGCCAAGCGAGCCTTCTCCGCAGCCGCCGCTCGAGCACTTCGACGGATCCAACACTTGCGATCGGCAGATACCCGCGACGCAAGTCTGGTCCCCAGGGCACGCGACGCCTTCGCACGATAGTGAGAGGCGTACCGGCAAATCGATCGATTGATGCGGCAAGTAACGGAGCGCGCGGCGAGCCACGATGCACGACGATGGGTAGTTGGGACCGACGCACTT
>JANYHY010000080.1 GCA_025362165.1 Myxococcales bacterium
GACCTCGTCCTTGAGGGTGCGCCTGCAGTCGTCCGCGGACGACGAGCGACCGCAGCTCGCTCGCACGCGACCGATGACGTGAACGGGCGCGAGTGGAGACTCTTGGTATTCGATGACTTGGCAACCGTCGCCGCGCGGCGGAAAGCGCGAGTGCTCGGCGCCGCCACCGCACGCGATGACGAACGAGAGCAGCAAGACCGCGCGCTTCATTGCGCGGCCTCCGCGCGCGCCAACAGCGGAAAACCCATGGCCTCGCGCTGCGAGAAATAAGCCTCTGCGACGGCCTTCGCCAGACCTCGCACGCGACCGATGAAGCGCGCGCGCTCTGTGGTCCCGATGGCGCCGCGCGCGTCGAGCACATTGAACTGGTGCGCCGCCTTCACCACGAAATCATACGCAGGCAAGACGAGCTTCTTCATCGGATCTTCCGAGAGCGCGAGCAGGCGCTTGGCCTCTGCTTCGTAGTGATCGAACGCGGCGAAGTGCGCCTTGCAGTCGGCCTGTTCGAAGTTGTACGTGCTCCACTCCCACTCCGCGCGCTTGCAGATCTCTCCATAGCGAACACCTTCCGCCCACAGCACGTCGTAGATGGTGTCCTTGTTCTGCAGGTACATGGAGATGCGCTCGAGGCCGTAAGTGAGCTCACCGCTGACGGGCTTACACTCGAGGCTCCCGACTTGTTGAAAGTACGTGAACTGGCTTATTTCCAGCCCATCCAGCCACACCTGCCAGCCAAGGCCCCACGCGCCGAGCGTCGGCGACTCCCAGTCATCTTCCACGAAGCGCACGTCGTGGTCCTCCGCGACGGTGCCAATCGCCTTCAATGATTCGAGGTAGAGATCTTGGATGTCGAGCGGCGCGGGCTTCAGGATCACTTGGAACTGATGGAACTGCTGCAGGCGGTTCGGGTTGTCGCCGTAGCGACCGTCACTCGGCCTGCGAGACGGCTCTACGAAGGCGACGTTCCACGGCTCGGGTCCGATCGCGCGAAGAAACGTGGCCGGGTTGTACGTTCCCGCGCCGACCTCCGAGTTGTACGGCTGCACGATCAAGCAGCCGCGCTTCGCCCAGAAATTCTGCAACGTGAGGATGATGTCTTGGAAATACATCTCGCGCGTTGACTATCACACACCAAGCTGACGGAGCAGCTCGTGCGCGCGCTCTTGGTGCGGATCCTCCGTGACGGCGCGCTTGAGCAACATCACGGCGCGCTTGGGATCACCCTGACGCATGGCGATGTCTCCCAGGTGCGCGTAGGCCTCCGCGCGCGGCATGCTCGTCGCGGACTTGGTCATCGTCACGACGCGCAGCGCCTTCTGCGCGAGCTCCAGGTTGTCAGCGTGCAGCGCCGCCTGGCCAAGCTCGCTGGCGACGTTCCCGTTCTGGCCATCCATCTCGAGCGCGGCGGTGAGCATCGCCAACTCGCCTTGCGTGCTCCCGCGATGACGCTCGATGCGCGCGAGCCTGTGATAGAGCGCACCCGCCTCCCGTGAGCGACGCCCTTTCTGCGCGGCCAGCGCGGACTGCGTCGTCTGCGCGGCTTCGTCGATTCGACCGACTCCAATCAGCGCGTCGACTACGAGCACCGCGCACTCCAGGTCTTGTGGGCGGATGCGATTGGCGGCCGTGAGCAGCTCCAGCGCGCGCGCTCCGTCGTTTGCCTTGCCGAGATAGAGCGTGCCCGCGCGTACCAACGCTTCGAAGCGGTCGGCGTCGTTGGTGGCTCGGTCGACCTCTGCGGCAAACATTTCGGCCAGCTCCGTGTGTGCGCCTGTCGCCTCGTAGACCGCCCGCAGCTTGGTCGTGATCTCCGCGTCTGTGGGGACGAGCGCGTGAGCTTTCTCCAGACCTCGTCGCGCAAGCACTGGAGCACCCGCCTTCTCCGCTGCATCGACGAGCTTCGTCACCACACCAACGATCTCGGTAGCGTCCGCCAAGATCGCCAACCGCCGATACGTGTCTGCGGCGGCCGCGTGATCGTTGGCTCGCTCGTCGAGGCTCGCGAGCAACTCCAGCGCTGCGCGGTGCGAGTCGTCTGCGTCCAAGACCGCAGAAAGCTGGGCGCGCGCGTCATCGAGGCGATCCACCGCGGCGAGCGCGGACGCGAGGCTTATGCGGTACGCGAGAGCGCGCGCGGGCTCGTCCGCGTTGTCAGCGGCGCGCTCGAGCAGCTCCACCGCGAGCGAGCCGTAAGCGCCGACTCCGGTGCTGTTGGCGTGCTCGACGTCCGCCAAGGCCGAGTCGAAGTCACCCTGCTGCGCGTGAAGCGACGCTCGTTGCGCAAAGAGCGCGGCGCGCACCTCCTGACGATCCGCGGGGAGCGACTCGAGCATCGAGGCGATCTCCACCTTCGCGCCTTCGAGATCGCCAGCGAGCGTCAGCGCGCCCATGAGCTCGCCGAACCGCGCGTCGCTCGCGTCGATGGCAAGCGAAAGTCGCAGCGCACGTGCAGTCCCAACAGGGTCGTTCATTTCGTCGCGCCAGATCTTGACGGCACGATCCAACAGCGAGAGCGCCTCTTCACCGACCGCCGCCACCGAGACAGTCTCGTAGAGCGTCGCCAGCTTGCGGCGCTCGCCGCGCTCTTCGTACAGACCGACGAGCTTGTCCCGCAGCGCAGCACTCGCAGGGTGCGCGCGAAGCCCCATCTCGAACGCACGCTCGGCCCCGACATCGTCCCACGACTCGGCGCGCGCCGCCGCGAGCTCGAGCGCGAGACTCGAAGCTGCAGGCCCCGACTCCACCTCGAGCAGACGCTCCATCAGGTCGGCTCGATCCGACGGCTCCGTGGTCGACGCGAGCAGCGCGCGCAAGAGCGC
>JANYHY010000089.1 GCA_025362165.1 Myxococcales bacterium
ACCGAACCCGAATCGATGACGACCACCGAGAGCTGCCTGTCACCGCGCGCGAGACTCGGATCGCAAAGGGCATCGAACACTACGAGCTCGGCTCCGTGGTGGACGAGCACGCCGCGACCGCCGCCCGAATGCTGGCGCAGAACGGCGGCGTCAGTTCGCCTACGCCCGAGCCGCGCTTCAACGACAGGATCCTCTACGTCGGCATGAACACGGAGGGCGGGCAATCCGCTAGAGAGGCGCAAGAGCTCGGGGTCGCCTCCAACCAGAAGACGGTCGTCGTCGAGCACGCTGAGCTCGTCGCGGGGCGCGGCGCCGATCGCGTCGACGTGGGATCGCGCGCCAAGCCCAACGTGTTGGATCTGTCGACCAAGGACGGCTGCGACGCCTTCGCCGCGTCCCTCCAGCTACCCGCAAATCAAGCGCAAGAGGTCTCCACGACGCTCCAAGGAGCGACGAAAGGATCTCGCGACGAGCTCGCCCAGATCGCGCAAGTGTGGGCCAAGGCCGAGACCGGAGGCGAAATTCCTAGTCGACTCGTCTTGTCCGGTCACTGCGTCGGCAATCAGATCTACGACAACCTGAGCAACGTCGGCTCGCTCCAGTTCGACTCCATCAAGGGCCTAGCCGCAGCGCTCCCCAAGGCAGCGGCTCAAATCGAAGACGTGATGATCTCCGCATGCAGCTCGGGCTACGACGGCCAAGCTGCGGGTAGCCGGGCGAAGCTCAGCGACTGGTCGCGCACGTTTCCGAACCTCAAGACGGCGTGGGGTTATGCGAGCGAGAACGGGGAGTACCACTCGCCGAGCCAAACCCAGGCCGTGATGCACATCAACGCATGGGAGCAGGCCACGCGTGGACGCGTAGAGGACGTCCACGCAAAACAGTCGATCGATCAATACTTCATCAAAGACAACGTCCGAGACAAGCCGCAGTTCGACGGGAACGTCAGCACGTGGACAGCGGCGCGCGGCTACGTCGAAGGGAAGGGCTGATCATGCGCGCGGCCCTCGTTTCAGCCTCTATTCTCGTCGTTGCGTGCGCGCGCGAGTCAACGCCAGTCGTGAGCATTCCGTCGACGGTCGCAGTGGCGGTGAGCTCGAGTCAGCCGCCCGTCGCCGAAGCGGATGAGGCCGCGTACTCGGACGTGTGCGTCGTCCCGCATCACAGCTGGATCGAGATCGATCAACAAGAGAAGCGTCAAGACGCGCTCATGTTCGGTTCATGCGCTGACTTCACCGTCCAGTTCTACGAGGACATGAGCAAAGGTTGCGAGCGCGCAGCGCCAACGTTGGCCAAAGCGATGGCGGCTGCGGCCGAGCTCCTACATGATCCTGATCTTCGCCAAGGACAGCGGAGCACGGACGTATCGCGAACGCTGATGGAAGCTGCGGCGACTCTGCTGCCAAGCCGCTGTGAGCCCGAGTCCGGTAGTTGGAAGCTCGCTGACGATGATTGGGGACGTGCGATCGGCGACCTCACGCTGAGCTGGCGCGACGATCGCGCGTGCCAACCCGACCACGAGCTGTTCGTCTTCACCACCGACGATCGCCGCGACGTCGCCGCTTACGACATGGCCTTCGTCGACTCCGGCGTGCACTACCTCGCGCTCGCGCTCCGTCCACACCTCGACGCGCTCGCGGTGGCCATGCTCCGAAAGCTCCTGTTTTGCAGCATCATCAACCACCAACGCACGGACTATTGGCGCCCGCGCCTCAAGGCCGATCCCACTCGGATCCCTCCGAGCCCGCTGCACCCAACGCAGGACCCTTGACGGGCCGCTCCTAGGGAGTAAGTTGCGCCGCTCCTTACCGGGACAATGCCATGCGCGACCTCATCAAAATGACCTGCGGCCAATGCGGCCGCGCGAACTACACCACGACCAAGAACAAGCGGACGATGTCCGACAAGTTCGAGGTCAAGAAGTTCTGTCCCACGTGCCGGGCGCATCACCCGCACAAAGAGGGAAAGATCTCCAAGGGCTGAAGCGTACTGTTCGGCATGTCCGCCGCGAGTTCGTCTTCAAAAGGCCTCTTCGCAGGTGCCGCCACTGTCGCGGCGCTCGGAGTTCTGTACGTCTCGGGCTACCTCTTCGCGCGCACTTCCCATGTGCTCGTTCACTACGAGGAGTGGGGAGCCCACGAAGACATCCACCGCATCGATACGGGGAGCGGCTCCGAGCGCCTCACGTTCGTGAGGTTCCTGTACGAGCCGTTGATCGTGATCGAAGAGGGCTTTTGGTCCGCGCGACGTCGGTGACAGGGCAGAGATGGCAGCACGCGCTGCTGAACGTGCGTCCATGCTCGGGGACGATGGTGGGTAGACTCACCCCTCTCATGTGTTAGAAGCGTCTTCCCCCTCGACCATGCGACCCCGTAATTTCAGCCACAAAAACATCGCGCCGTGTCGCCTTGCGAAAGGTGACAACGCATGATTTTCGATTGGCTCAGCGGGCTCTTCTCGAACGACCTCGCCATCGACCTCGGCACCGCGAACACCCTGATCTACGTGAAGGGCAAGGGCATCGTGTCCTGCGAGCCGAGCGTCGTCGCCGTTCAGCGAGACTCGCGCGGAGGCAACAAAGTGCTCGCCGTGGGTCGCGAGGCCAAAGAGATGCTCGGGCGTACGCCGGGCAACATCCGCGCAGTTCGGCCGTTGCGCGACGGTGTCATCGCGGACTTCGAGATCACCGAAGCGATGCTCCGGTACTTCATCGCCCGCGCGCACAACCGCCGAACTCTGGTCAAGCCGCGCATCATCATCTGCGTTCCGTTCGGCATCACCGAGGTCGAGAAGCGCGCCGTCAAAGAGAGCGCCGAGAGTGCGGGCGCGCGTGAAGTGTACTTGATCGAAGAGCCCATGGCGGCGGCGATCGGCGCGGGCCTTCCCATCACCGAGCCAAGCGGCAACATGGTCGTGGACATCGGCGGAGGCACCACGGAGGTCGCCGTCATTTCGCTCGCGGGCATCGTGTACTCGCAGTCCGTACGCGTCGGCGGCGACAAGATGGATGACGCGATCAGCGCTTATTTGAAGCGCAAATACAACTTGGCGATCGGCGAGCAGACCGCTGAGCGCATCAAGATGCAGATCGGCAACGCGTACCCGCTCGAGCAGCAGACGACGTGTGAAGTGAAGGGTCGTGATCTCGTCGCGGGCGTTCCGAAGACCGTCGTCGTCAACAGCGACGAGATCCGAGACGCGCTCAGCGAGCCGCTCAACGCGATCGTCGAGGCCGTGCTCCTCGCGCTCGAGAAGACCCCACCGGAGCTCGCCGCGGACATCGTGGACAAGGGCATCGTGCTCACCGGCGGCGGCGCGCTGCTGCAAAACCTCGACGTGCTCTTGCGCGAAGAGACAGGCTTGCCCGTCATGGTGTGCGACGACCCGATCAGCGCGGTCGTGCTCGGGAGCGGCAAGACGCTCGACCACATGGAGCTCTTGAAGGAGGTGACCATCGGCTAGCGATGGCCGGTGGTTTCACCAACAGCGGGGAGAGGTCGCAGTGACTCCCTTCAAGCGTTACCGAGACGCGGCGATCGTCGTCGTTTTGCTCGCCGTGCCGTTCTTCGTTCTCCGCTCGAACATGAAGAAGCCGGATAGCCAGAGCGCGATCGATCGCTTCGTCGTGCGCGTGACCTCGCCAGTGCAGTATGGCGCAGCGAGCTTGGGCCGCGGGGTCTCCAACCTCTGGGGTGACTACGTTTATCTGGTGGACGTCAAAGAAGACAACGAGCGCCTCGCCTACGAGAACGCGCGCCTCAAAGAGAGCGTGCACAGGCTCGAGGAGAACGAGACCGAGAACCGCGATCTCAAGCGCCTCTTGCAGCTGCGCGAGTCCACACCCGGTGAGACCGTGAGCGCGCTCGTCATCATCAAGGACTACAACGAGTTCTTTCGCACAATACGCCTGGTGCTCGATCGCGGATCCCGCGACATTCGGCCGTACCAGCCGGTGATCTCGCCAGACGGGGTCGTCGGGATGGTGCTCAAGGTCGCGGGAGATCAGGTCGACGTGCAGCTCGCGGTGGACGCCGAATTCAGCGTCGACGTCGAGGACGACCGCACCAAGGCGCGCGGCTTCGTCCGCGGCACCGGCGATCCTTCGCGCCACTCCTGCCGCTTGGAAGAAGTGGACTCACGCGACGAGGTGAACGTGGGTGACTTGCTCGTCACGACCGGCAAGGGCAAGCGCTTCCCCCGCGGCCTCCCCATCGCCCGCGTGACGAAGGTGATCAAGCGCGAGCTCGGCCGCGTCCAAGAGATCGAGGCGATGCCGACGGTGGACTTCACGCGCCTCGACTACGCGCTGATCTTGATCACGCCTCCCTCTGACGACTCGACGGCAGAGGCGCATCCCCCGACGAAGGGGAAGTGACGTGCGCAATACGGCATTCTTCGTCGCGGGCTTGGCGCTGATCCTGCTGCAATCCAGCATGTTCCGGCCCATCGCGGCGATCCACGGGATGCTGATGCACTTCGGAGAGACGCCCGGCTTCTGGCATTGGATTGGCTACCCAAACGCGCACTTGATCCACGCGACCAGCTTCGTCCCGTCGCTCGTGCTGCCGCTCATCGTGTTCATGGGCGTGCACGAGTACGCGCTCGCTCGCGGTGCGCTCGTCGCGTTCGTGCTCGGCTACGCAACGGACCTCACCAGCGTCGCTCCCGTCGGGCTCTTCACGTTCACGTTCGTCGCGGTGTTCGTCCTCGCGCGCGCTGCGGGCGTTCGTCTCGCCGCGCAGACTCGATTGATGCAGCTGGTGCTCGGGCTCTCCTTCTCGCTGCTCCATAGCGTGATGATCCTCGTGCTCATGGCCATCTTCGGGCCAGACCCTTACGTACCGCGCGCGCTCTATCCGTATGCGCTCCCGCACGCGCTCGCCACCGCCGCGTGGAGCCCGCTGGTGTTCATCGTCGCGCAGCGCATTCACGGGGCGACGATGCGCGGGGCGGAAGAGACAGGGGTGCGCGTGTGAGCGACAGGCTCGTCCAGCGCTCGGACGCCTCCGAGTTCCGAAAGCGCTACCAGTGGCTCGCGCTCTTCGTGATGCTGGCCTTCGTCCTCGTGGTCGTGCGTTTGTTCGAGCTGCAAATCGTCGAGGGCGCGGACTACACGTCGCAAGCGCACGAGAACATCGTGCGACGCGTGCCGTTGCCCACGACGCGCGGAGTGATCCGCGACGCGCAAGGAAAGGTGCTCGCTTCGAGCCGGCCCGCGCACAACGTGACTGTCGTGCCGTGGCGTGTGCTCTTGAGCGCCGTCAACGGCAAGCGCCCCGACTCGCTCGCCGACGCGCTCGACACATGGCCCAAGATCGCAGACGTACTTCGCCTCAACCCAGACGAGCGCACGCGATTTCAAATCAGGCTAAAAGAAGCCTGCGCGGGCGCTTCTTGGGATGACTCACCCGAAGAGCGCCGAAAGAGCGCCTGCTACCGGCCCCTGCTCATCCGCGAGGATCTCTCTCGCGACATCGTCGCCGAGCTCAAGGAGCACGACGAGGAGCTGCCCGGCGTGGACGTCGCGCTTTTGGCGGTCCGCTTCTATCCGTACAAGACGCTCGGCGCGCACATGCTCGGCTACGTCGCCGAGATCGATCAAGAACAGATGCAGCGCGTGCGGCCGGCGAACTTCGATCAGCTCAGCGCCGACGAGAAGCAGAAGCTCAACCCGCTCGGCTACGAGGGAGGCGACTACATCGGCGCGACTGGGATCGAGCACGCTTGGGAGAGCACGCTGCGTGGCACGCGCGGTTGGGAGAAGCGCGTCGTCGACGCTCGCGGACGCTACCGCACTGGGCCAGACGCGAAGAGATTGCTCGACGAGCCCGCCAAGCAAGATCCGCTGCCGGGCCGTGATTTGCGGCTCAGCATCGACGTCGAGCTCATGACGGCGATAGAGAAGGCGATGCGCCCTCACCCCGCGGGCGCCGCTGTCGTCGTCGATGTTCGCACCGGTCGGATCCTCGCGCTCTACTCGAAGCCCGACTTCGATCCGAATGATCTCTCGGGCGGTGCGGGGCGCGGCCGGGTGCGCGAGACGTTCGAGAAGCTCTCCACTGATCCGCTTCGGCCGATGCTCGACAAGACGATGACCGGCTCGTTTCAACCCGGGTCGACCTTCAAGCCCTTCTCGGCGCTCGCCGCGCTGGAGAACAAAATCCTCGACCCCGAGGACCGCGAAAGATGCGACGGATACCTCACGTTCGGTAAGCGCGTCTTTCACTGCGCGCACGTGCACGGCAAGGTCAACATGCACGACGCCATCAGCGAGAGCTGCAACGTCTACTTCTTCAAGCTCGCCGAAGCCGTGGGCATGGATCGCATCGCGAAGATCGCGTCCGACTTCGGATTGGGGCAGAAAACAGGCCTTGGCATCAACCCGGAGGCACCTGGTCGTGTGCCGACGCGCGGGTGGTACGCGATGCGTTACCGCGGGCAGTTCCGCATCGGCTTCACGCTCAACACGGCCATCGGTCAAGGCGACAGTTTGGTCACGCCGCTGCAGCTCGCGCTCGCGTACGCCGCGCTCGCGAACGGAGGCACGGTGTACTCGCCTCAGATCGTGCGCGCGATCGAGACGAGTGATGGCACCGTCGCGACTGACTTTCCGCCCCGCGTGCAGCACAAGGTGCACATCTCACCGGAGAACCTCGCGCGAGTGACCGACGCGCTCGCCGCTGTCGTCTCCGACCCAAGGGGCACGGCGTATCCGGCACGCGATCCGGGCCTCGAGGTCTCTGGCAAGACGGGCACCGCGCAGACCGGCTACCTCGCGGGCAAGAACGAGGACAGCAAACACGCCGCGTACTTCGCGCAGAACCATGCTTGGTTCGCAGCGTTCTCGCCGTCGCGAGCGCCGGAAATCGCGGTCGTCGTCTTCCTCGAGCACGGCGGTTCGGGCCCGACACAAGCAGTGCCCGTCGCGATGCAGATCATTCGTGAGCACGCACGCATCGAGTCGACTCGCGGACCACACGTCGCACCGCCGCCGCTGTTGCCGAACAAACCCGCGCCGGCGATCGTCCAGGACGCCGGCACGATCGACACGCCCGCGCCGCCGGACGATCCCGGTAAAGAAGACGACGACGCGGAGGCGCCGTAGATGTATCGCCTCGGCTCGCGCGGGAGGCTCCTCGGCTCAGCGCCGCGAGATACCTTCGATTGGGTGCTCTTCTTGGTGAGCGCGTCGCTCGCGGTCGTCGGCGTCGTCAATTTGTATTCAGCGACGAGCGTGGTGCGTGCGTCGCTGTCCGACCTGTACATCCAGCAGGTGTATTGGCTCGTGATGGGCGGCATCCTCGCGACGCTCGTCGCGGCGATCGACTACCGGCACTACGAGCGCCTCGGTTACGTCGTCTACGGCGGTGGCCTCGTGTTGCTGCTGCTCGTGTTCGTGCTTGGTAAGGACATCCGCGGCAGCTCGCGCTGGATCAGCATCGGCTCGTTCAGCTTGCAGCCGAGCGAGTTCATGAAGCTGTTCATGATCGTCGCGCTCGCGAAGTACTTGCACGACGATCCCAAGAACGAGGGTCGCACGCTCAAGGATCTGGTCATCCCGGCAGGCATCGCGATGGTGCCGATGCTGCTCGTGCTGAGGCAGCCCGATCTCGGGACAGCCCTAATTCTAGGCCTGATCTTCGCCAGCATCGCGGCGATGATGCGGGTGCGTTGGTCCAGCCTCGCGTGGCTGGGCGTAGGCGGCGGCATCCTCGTGCCGCTCGCTTGGAGCTATGTCCTCAAGGACTACCAGAAGCAGCGCATCTACTCGTTCCTCAACCCAGACACGAACATCCAGGGGGCGAACTGGCACGAGCACCACGCTCGAGTCGCGATCGGAGCGGGCCGTGTCTTCGGTGAAGGGTTCATGAAGGGCACGCAGAACCAGTTCTTGTTCTTGCCCGAGCAATATTCCGATTTTCCATTCGCGGTCTTCGCGCAGGACTGGGGCTTCGCTGGCTGCTTGCTGCTCGTCGCGCTGTACGGCTTCCTCACTCTCTGGGCGGTGCGCGTCGCAGCGACTGCGCGTGATCGCTTCGGCGCCGTGGTCTCGATCGGCGTGGGCGCGCTCATCTTCTGGCACGCGTTCTTCAACCTCGGCATGGTCACGGGTCTGTTGCCGATCGTCGGCGTCACGTTGCCGCTCTTCAGCTACGGCGGTTCGAGCGTCATGACGGTGATGATGGGCATCGGCTTGTTGATGAACGTCTCGATGCGCCGGTTCGCAGTCTCCGTCCGCACAAGCGGTCTGTCGTTCTTGGAGAGTAGCTAAGCTAGATCGCAAGCGGCGCGATCGCTGCGCCTAGCGCCGCGACGGTCATCGCCGTGGCGCGCGAAGTCTTGGCTGGCGCGACCGCGTTCACCACGACCGCGGCAATCGCCATTGCGGCTAGGCACCCGGCGGAGGCGTCGAACGCGCGTCCGGCGAGTCCGGCGATGAGGAGCGCGACCGCGCAGAGGATGAGCCCCCTCGTCTCGTCTACTCTCACGAGCGCTGCCAGCACACCGCCGGCGATGGCGCAAACGAGCACGACTGGACGCGCGACGTCGATCGCCGAGTGCTCGGCCGCGAACGTCTCGCAGTGTGTGAGGGTCGTCGACCAGTCGCTCGCGGGCGCCGCCACGATCGCGGACCATCGGGCGCACGACGCGTCCGCCACCGCGCAGAGGATCGCAGCGCCGATGACGAGCGATCCAATCGCGCGCGCTCCGATCACCGCCATCGTGTCACCTGTCGCGGTCTCGGGAGACAGGCGTAGAACGCTCGCAGGCAAGAGCGCAGCGCCGTTTGCGCCAGCAGCGCACAGCACGAGCCCCATCTCCGCGGTGCGCGAGAGGCCCACCGCGCGTGACGCCACTGCGATCGATACGAGCGCCGCCGCAGCGCCGATGATCAAGAGAGAGAACGCCGTGCCCACATCGCTCTTGATGCGACCCGCCACGTGCACCCACGCGATCACGGCCGTCACGCCGCACGCGCCGCAGAAGAACATCGGGAGCCAAACGCTGCCGAGCGCGCCCAGCGTGGTGCCGAAGATCACGAGCACGACGAGCGAGGCCGCGACGTGCGTGCTGCGGTTCATGGCGTGCGCAGCTGTCTCGTCCTCCGCGGCCTTCGCGAAGAGCGCGCCGGCCGCTGCCGCGAGCGCGAAGAGCGGCCGCAGCACGACGGGCAACAACACGAGGCCGAGAGCGCTCGTGACGATCGGTCCGCGCCGAAACAGCGCGGCGTTCGACTCCCAGACCGCGCCCATCACCAGCATCCCCGCGACTGTCTCGACGGCGACCTCCGACATGCGATCTCCCGCCTCGGGATCTGCGAGTATTGGAGCTCCGACGCACACGCCGGTCGCGAGGCCGAGCGAGACGAGCGCGACGCTCGGCGCTAGGTCTGGCGTCATCAACACGCCGAAGGAGGCAGACGCGATCGTCACGAACAGCGTGAGCGCGAGCGTCACGACCAGCGACGCAAGCAGAGAGGTCACGACCTCCGCGCGTAGCGTCGCCAGCGCTCCTGCGTCTGGCGCGACAGTTCCCAGTCGCGCGCGCGCAGCGTCTGCCAACCCACTCGCCACTCCCCCGAACACGCAAGCGCCCGCGACCCATGCAGACGGAGCGATCGCAGAGCGAGCGAAGGGGAACGCTCCGCGCATCACGATCCCAAGTAAAAATAGGGCGATCGCCGCGATCGTCGCCCGCGCGCTCGCGCCGAGCAGCGCGGGAACCCACGGGCGCTTCTCTGCGATTAGACCCTCTCGCCGCGCTACAAAAGCAATCGCGCCCGCAACGAGCACATTGGCTACGAGTGCGAGCGCGATGTCGATCATTGTCTCTCGCGAGTGCGGCGAACGGTCCTCCGCACTAGGAAGGTACGAGCTACTTCTTGACGCCTTGCAAGACCATGAGGTGGTACTTGTTGAACTCCGTCTGGCCGAGCGTGAAGAGCACCTCGACGAGCAGACGATAGGGAGTGTCTTTGTCGGCGATGATGATGGCCTCGCTGCCGGAGGGATCTTTGCCAGTGGCGAGGCGGATCTGACGATCGCGCTCACGCCAGTCCTTGGCGACTTGGCCGAGCTTGGTGATGTACAGATCGTTGGGGCCGCCGCGCTTGAACTTCGCCTCGACACCGTGGCTCGCGTCCTGCGGCACGTCGACGATGGCTTGGTCGTCGAGCACGATGTGTGTCTTCGAGATCAGGACAGCGACGCCTTCTTGCGAGGCCTCCGTCGTCAAGATGCTCTTGGGCATCGTGAGATCGGCGGACTGCGGGATCGATGCGCTCGAAGCGGCCATGCTCTTCAACAAGAACACGAGGATGATGGTCATCATATCCATCATCGCTGTGATGTTGAGGAAGTTCGCCTCGTGATCCCCAGCGCGCTTGCGGATCTCCTTGCGGAGCATGCGCTTGTAGGTCGACATCGAAGCCGCTTTTTGCCGCGGCGGCATCGAGCCTCCAGCGGGCGGGTTTCCAACGTTGCTCACTTGATGCCTCCTTCGGTGGACATCAACAACTGTGTGGTGGCCTTCGGCCGCATCATTTGGCCAATCCGAAGTTCACGTCGGGGAACAGCTCTTTGCCATCTTCAGTCTTGCGCACGGCGTCGATGGTGCCGATCACTGTGGAGTACGGGATGTTCGGGTTCGCGCTGATCGTCACGTTCGTCTCGTCAGCGAACGCGTCGTTCGAACCTTTGAGCTTGGCGACGCAGCGGGTGACCGCCGGGTAGTCGTAGTCCGCGCCGGCTTTTGCGACCGCCAAGCCTCCGCCGATCGAGTCACAACCTGGCCCGACGTTGCCGCCCTTGGCCTTCATGCTGAAGCCCTCTGGCACGATGAGGATCGTCAGACCGAGCGTCGGAGCGTCTGTCGGCTTTGGCCCGTGCCCTCCCGCTTTCGGCGGGAGGGTATCGATCGTCGCCGTGAAGGTCGTCGTGACCGTCGCGAGCACGAACATCAGCACGTTCATGATGATGTCGAGAAACGGGACGATATTGAGCTCGCCACCCTCTTCGTCGGGGGCGAGCTCCTTCGGCGTCGCGAGCTTGCGAACTTTGCTTCGCTGCGCTGCGCTCAGCTTCTCGGGTTCGGCAGCCATCTACCGAGCTCTCAATATCCGCCGGGACGGGCTTGGATCGTGAGGAGGTTGAACACGCGTTCCATCGTCGCGTCGAGGTCGTGAAGGATGTTCTTCGCGCGTTGGTGCAAGATCAAGTGCGCGATCATGCAGGTAACGGCGATGCCGAGACCGAAGGCCGTGTTGTACATGGCTTCTGCGATTCCGTTCGCGAGGACGCGCTGCTTGTCGGCGGCGGAGAGTCCTGGAGCGGCGACGGCGCCGAATGTGTGAATGAGACCGAAGACGGTTCCGAGGAGACCGATGAGGGTCGCGATGTTGGCGAGCGACCAGAGCGAGCCGACTCGCTTCTCGACTGCAGGCTTGAGCTCACCGAGCTTCTCGCTCATCGCGGCGTCGATCTCGTCGGGACCCTTGTTGGCATGTGTCAGACCGGCCTTGACCAGCTGCAGCGTGGGGTAGTCACCCGCGTCGCAGAGCTTGATCGCGCGATCGATGTTGCCAGCGGTCACGAGCTTCTTGATCTGCGCGAAGAACTCCTTTGAGTTCACGCGATATTTCGACAACTGAAACGCAGCGCGCTCGATGACGAACGCGAGCACGATCGCGCTAACGCCGAGGTTGAGCAGGAGGAACCAAGGGTTCTCCTTGAACGCTTCCATAAGCGCGCTTCCAGCACCACCACCGCTCGCAGCAGCAGGCGCACCATTCAGAAGGACAACGAACATCCCCGACGCTCCTTTCGAAGACTCAACTTGACTTGAACGCTCATCAGCAGAGAGACGAGGCTGATGGCAACGACGATTCCATGATTACAGCGCGTTGCCTGATAACACCTCTCCAACGGCTTCGGTGGAGACGCTTTGGCACGCGCCGTTGCGGCAGACGATATCGTTTCCTGATCTGCGAAGTCAACGACTCGAATGGTTGATGACTGAAGTCGCCACGCGTGCGCCTACCGCGATGCAATCTGGAGTGTAACTTTTCGGCGTAGCGATAATCGCGGTTTGCGCGGTTGGATTTCATCCAAAGTCTATTGACGAGGCCCTGTCCTAACCGGCATCCTCACGACGCTTGCCGTCCTCTACCTCCGATGTTGAGACACGAGAGAGGCGGCTTAGGGAGCAAAGCGCTACCTCATTTCCACAGACGCCGAGGTGCTCGGCCTACTTCGACGCAAGCATCTCTCTTAGATGCTTGCGTATGTCATTCGCGTTCGTTTAGTCTCGCTCGCGCGTTTGACCACGCGACTTGCGACCGTCGCGATACCGCCGTGGTCAGACAAAAAAAGAGTTGTGCGGCGCGCGTGAGCACGCCGGTTTCATTGGTTGCTTTGCCGCGTTGTTGACCGCTAGCCCGACCACGGGCGGGCAAATTCGAGGAGGACGTTTCATGGCTGCGATTTGGAAGCACTTTAAGGACGGTGGCTGGGGCATGTACCCGATCGTGCTCTGGTCGATCATCACGATCGGCATCATCATCGAGCGCGCTCTGTATCTGTTCGGCTCGTCGATCAACAAAGACGTGTTCCTCGCCACGATGCAAAAGTGCATCCTTGCGGGTGACGTCGCGAAGGCAGTCAAGATGTGCTCTGCGGCGAACGCGCCGCTCGCGCGCATCGTGCAAGCGGGCCTCGTCAAGGTGAACCGCCCTGACGAAGAGGTTCAGGCGGCGATGGATGAAGCGGCCCTCCGCGAGATCCCGAAGCTCGCCAAGCGAACGGGCTTCCTCGCACTCCTCGCGAACCTCGCGATGCTCTCCGGTCTGCTCGGCACCGTGTCGGGTCTGATCCAGAGCTTCGGCGCAGTCTCCGGCGAGAGCGTGGATCCGAGCCAGAAGGCGCGCATCCTCGCAGAAGGTATTTCCGAGGCCATGAACTGCACGGCCTTCGGTCTAATCGTCGCCATCACCGGCCTCATCGGCTTCGCGATCTTGAACGGCAAGACGCAAGGCCTCGAGGACGACATCAACGAGGCGAGCGTGCAAGTGCTCAACCTCGTCGTCAACAACCGACAGAAGGTCAACCTCGGCGGTATCCCGCAAGGCGGCTGAGTCTTGCGCCCCGAGTACTTGCAACCCGTGCTCGGGGCGTCCTCCTCTCCCCATTCTCTCGATAGAGGTAACTCATGGCTGGCGTAGATGTTGGCGGCGGTAGCGGCAAAGGCAAGAGATCGCTCGACTCGGAGATCAACATGATCCCGTTCATCGATCTGCTCATGGTGACCATCGCGTTCCTCCTCATCACCGCGGTGTGGTCACACATGGCGCGCATCAACGCCGACGCTCAAGTCCCAGGTCCCCCGCGGCCGGATGTAGAGCAGCAAGACATCCCGCCGGAGAAGATCCTTCACCTGCAGATGACCTCGCCCGAGAAGTTCACCATCGTCTGGAAGGCTGGCTCACAGGTCGTCACCTCCATCGACGTTCCTCGCAAGGATGACATCAAAGAGAACCACGGCATCAAGACCGTTCGCTACGGCGTCGTCACGTGCAAGCCTGAGGACCAAGCCTGCTTCAACGCGATGTGCGGCCGCGCCCCCGAGTCGCGATCGCTCGCCGAGACCATCGCCTGCGAGTGGACCAACAGCGGCTCGCACCGCGCGCAGCAGGACAAGAAGCTCGATCAGGCCGTGCTCCACACGGACAACGACACGCAATACGTGTTCATCATCGGCGTCATCGACGCTCTCTATCAGACCCACCGCAAGGCTGAGACCGGCGGCAAGGTCACTGAAGTTCCGGCGTTCAACGTGACCTTCGCGGTCAACTGAGGATCCCCAATGCCCGTACACCAGCCCGGCCGAAGGTTGATGCACTATGTGCCTCTCAACTTCGTGCACAAGAAGGTCACCGGACACGGCGGTCGCGCCACCAACGCGGGTCTGTCGCTCACATCGATGATCGACTTCTTGATCGTCGTCGTGGTGTTCCTCCTCATGACGTTCAGCGCATCAGGCGAGACCCCACCAGCGAAGGGCGTCAGGATCCCGTCTGCTGAGAACACGCTCGACATGATCGACGCGCCGATGGTGGCCATCAACGGCCAGCAGATCCTCGTGGACGGCGCCGCGGCGGGCAACACTCGCGCGATCGAAGACGCCAAGCGCCTTCAACGCATCGACGAGCTCTTCAACATCTTGAAGGGCAAGCGCGAAGTGTGGAAGCAGCTCCACCCGAACAAAGACTTCCCAGGAGTCGTGGTCCTCCAGGTCGACCAAGATGTCCCCGCGGTCGTCGTGAAGAGCACGTTCCAAACTGCAGCGTTCGCCGGTTACCCCAACGTCAGCTTCATGGTCAACGGCATCCCCAAGGCTCACTGACTCGAGAGCGATGATGTTGAGAGGAGGCCGTCGGCACACCCGGCGGCCTTTTTCTTTGGGCATGAGAGAGACAACGAATGTCGAACGAGCCGCAGAAGAAGCGTGGATTGCAGGGAGTGCACAAGGCCCGCGAGATGCGGCTTGCCGGCAAGTTCGCGCGTCCCACGGAGAAGGTGTGGGGTGGGGCGCTCTTGATGTTGATCGCGCTGCTCGGCGCATACCGCTACTTCTCGAACCGCGCGCTTCAAGACAGCAAGGACGATCTGCTGGGCAAGCGCGAGGCGATACAGGTCACCGTGGGCGCCGAGTGGGAGCCGCTGCATAAGAAGCTCGAGCAAATCGCGATCGACGAAGCCAGCGTGTTCAAGGGAGACTTCGTCGATCCGGCTGCGCAGAACTTGTCGTTCCGAAGCACGCCAGGCCTCTACTTGCGCATGAAAGTAGACGACGCGCACGACGCGGCGAGCATCCGCGGCGCCGCGCAGGACTCGCTCAAAGACGGGTTCACCTCGTGCTTGCTGCGCACCACCAACGAGCCGCTCGCACGCGGAGATGCTGACGCAGGCGCGTTCCCGGAGCAGCCGTGGAACTTACGTCAGGCGTACTCGGCGACGCGCATCCTCACCGAAAACTGGAAGCGCGAGGTCGTCGAGTCGAGCGACTCCCTGCGCCTCCGAGTGTTCCAGCAGCAGTACGACAAGGCCGTGGCCGAGGAGATCCCGCTCGCGATCGACATCATCAAGAAGGCGCAAGTGTTCGTCCTGGTGCTCGATGAAGAGGAGTCGAGCGCGCCACGCAACGACGCGGGGATCATCACGGACGAGACGTTACAGCTCGTCGAGCACGACGCGCGCGTCATCGTCTACGATCTCAAGAAGGACGCGTTGCTCGCGCGATTGAAGCGGACGGCGAGCGGAAGTTACATGCCCGCGGGCGACCGGCCCATCATCGACGAAGAGACGCGCGACGCGGTGCAACGCCAAGTGAACAACTGCACCCTGGCGCAATCGGTCCTGTACGCAGTCTCGCCACCCGCGCCACCGCCAGTCGTCGTGACACCCGACGCCGGCACCTCCAAGCCGTCTCATTAGTGCGAGCCGAGGTCTCCGGCGTCGACCAAGTGCGCCGCGAGGACCTGGTGCCAAGCGAGCGTGATGGATAGATAGAGGGCGCGATCGAGCGCGGTCTCGTCACCTCGGGCGAGCCCCGCGTCGCTGTAGCGGATGCCGCCGTGCAGGCCAATCCACGGGCCGATCGCGCGCGCGAGCAACGGGACCTCAAGTCCAAGGCCGAGCTGCAGACCCACACGATCACCGATCGAGCCTTTTTGTGGCTGCGATATGAAGCCGCCGATCTCGAGTCCGAACGAGTCGATGAGCAGATCCGCGAAGCCTCTTTGGAGCTCCAAGCCTTGACTCCATCGCGCCAAGAAGAGCGGCCGCAGCTCGAGGCCTGTGTAAAGTACACGCGTCGGCTCGGCGCTGCTGCCAAAGCAATCCTCGTAACCGAAGAAGAGTCCAGCGCTGTCGAGCAATCGCAAGCGCATGTCCGCGGTGGCGCGCACTCCGCGTGGACCGAGCGTAGCTCCCGCGCCGATCGACACTGTGAGATCGCCGTCGATGCGACCCACTGTGGGATCTGGTGAGAGCGGCGCGGCGTCGAGCGCCCCAAGCACCAAGGCGAGCGTGCCGATCATCACTCGCTCGCGATAGCGCTTACGATCTCGTCGCGCAGCTCGGGTACGAACAAGAGGCGCGTGCGCGAGAGCGTCTGACCCACGAGACGAGACAAGAGGAACGACACCTCGCTCAACCGTCGCGGCGGACCCTTCGCGAAGACGACCATCGGCTCGGGCCCCTCCGGAAACGGCGTGTCGGAAGCGACATCGATGCCGACGTGCAGCTCGGGATCGAAGCCCTTCGCCTGGGCGAGGTCTCGCGCGATCGAGAGGCACCTCTCTCGTCCAGCTGCGGTCGATTGATCACCGAAGAGCTCGAGCGTCTTGTGGAGCTTACGTGCGCGCACGCGCTGGGTGAGATCGCCGAGTTGCGCGTCATCACAAGACTCCCACGCGTGCATCGCGACCGTAAGCACGCCGTCGTCGAGGTCGAGGTAGTGCGCGAGCGTCACGTCGCCTCCGCGCGCGGCCTGCTCGATCCCCTGCGGGACCCCGGGCAATGTCGCGCCTTCGGACAACCGCTTCGCCGCGCGCGCCAGCACGGCGCGAATCATCCACTCCGCCGAGCGCGTCGCCTTGTGCAGGTAGACCTGTTGGAACATGAACAGGCGCGCGATCAAGAACGCCTCGATCGCCGGTAGTCCCTTTGCGCCGTCGATCGCCAAGCCGGGCGCGCTCGTCTCGTCAGTGGGCATCATGCGCAAGCTGCGCAGCAGCCAGTCCAGATCGAACACGCCATAGCGAACGCCGGTCGCGTGCGCGTCCCGAAGCAAGTAGTCGCACCGGTCGACGTCGAACGTGCCGCTCACGGCGTTGGCGAGGTACGGCAGCGGATGCTCTCCGCGGACGAGCGCCGCGACGCGCGCAGGCATGCTCGCATCCTCCGACACCAACGCGCGGTGCACCTCGGTGGAAGGATCGAGGATGATGCGCTCGGTCCACGTCTCGTGGTGAGGCATCTGGCCGATCGCGTCCTCGAAGAGGTGAGAGAGAGGTCCGTGCCCCGTGTCGTGCAGCATCGCGGCTGCGAGGGCGTCGCGCGCGCGATCACTCGTGAGGCGTTGCCAGAACGGCAAATCGCCCTGAATCGAGCGCAGTCGAGCGATCAGCTGCTTCATCACGAACGCCGCGCCGATCGCGTGAGCGAACCTGGTGTGCTCGGCGCCAGGAAAAGCCAGCGACGCCACCCCAAGCTGGCGAACCCGCCTGAGTCGCTGCACCTCGGCTGTGTCCACGAGCTTGCGGATGATGCGCTCTTCATCGGACTCGAACGAGACGAGCCCAAACACCGGATCGCGGAGAATCATCGCCCGAGCACCTGCGCGCCATCCTATGCGAGAGCGCGCACACCTGCTCGCACAACGTGAACACGACCCTCCGGATTAGATGATGAATGGCTGACCTTTTGGTTCGCGCGCTTGGAGGGCTGTTTTTAATGTGTACGATGTCAGTCGGATTGCCTCGCCCATGGTCGCCAACCCCAATCGATTGATCGAGATCCTGCGCGCCCTTCCAGAGGGTGAGCTCGACGGTCTGATCGCGCGACTCGGAATCCGCATCGATCCTGCCAAACGTTTGGATGGGCCAGCGCAAGTCGCGCGTGCGCTCGTGGCGTTGCCCGACCTCCGAGATCCGTCTGGACGGCTACCCAGCACCAGCGTCGAGCTCCTCCATCGCATCGCCGAGGCCAAGGGTGTCCTCACGGTTCCGTCCCTGCCTCCAGCGCTCGAGCCGCTGATTGCGCGTGGTATGGTGTTCGCGCGTGGTCAGCGCGGCGCGATCGAGCTGGTTTTGCCTATCGCTTACCTCGTACAGCTGAAGGCTTGGGAGGGAGAAGATCCTCGCGGCGCGCGTGCGCTGCTTGCCCAAGCATCGTTCGAGGCCACGAGCGCGATCGCCGCGCACTACCTCGGCCGTCCCGCGACGCCTCCGATCGCGCTCTCGCTCGAACCCGCTTGGGAGGTGTTGAGCGATCTTCCGACGTTGGCCGCCGAGATCGACAAGCTCGCGCCGAGCGAGCGTCGAGTCCTCGAGAAGGTCGAGCTCGAAGGTGGTGAGGTCGACACCGAGGAGCTGCTCGAGCTCGAGCGCGAACCGATGCGCTTGCGCACCGCGACCGGCGTGACTCCGTCGCGACGTGGCGTCGGCTCCGCGCTCGAGCGCCGCGGCTTCCTCCTTCCCGTGCACCCCAACCGACACGTCGTGCCCACGGAGGTCTCGCTCGTGATTGGCGCGGCGCGCAGAGCAGAGCGAACGAAGCGTCGCGAGCAGGTCAAGAGCTTCGTGGTGAGCGGGGACCACGCGCCTCGGAGGGCTCGTTTCGCGCTCGATCCAGCGCCACTCTCCTTGGGTATGGCGCTCGCGATGCGCGAGAGCGCGAACGAAGTGCGGCCTGGGATCGGCACTCCGAAATCACTCGCGCAGAAGCTCGCGACGCGCTTTGGTCGCCCGCAAGAACATGTCGCGCTGCTCGCGGCGGTCTCGCGGGCCATCGGTCTCTGGGACCTGTCAGCGCTCTCGCCGGGCTCACCACCGGGCTCTCATGCGCTCGCCGATCTGCTCGGTGTGTTGTTCCTCGCGTGGCGCAAGGGCGGCGCATGGGACGAGGGCCGCGCTGAGCCAGAGGTCCTCCGCCTCGGAGACGGCTCTCGTGATCCGAGCCCTGTCGGCGTCGTTCGCGAGATGGTGCTCGAGGCGCTGCTCGCGCTCGGCGAAGGATGGATCCCTTGGACGGCGCTCGCCGGATACTTCAAGACGGACGAGCGGATCTCCGGCCTCACGAGGCTCTTTCGCCGGTGGGCCGAGCGCACCAGCATGCCTGCGATTTCTCCTCTCGAGGTCGCGCGCCGAATCGTGCACGAAAGCCTGCCCGCGCTCGGCGTGATCGATCTCGGCGAAGACGACGACCTCATCGCGCCCGCAGGCGACGAATCGGAGGCGCAGTTCGCTCGGGTGGCGCTGCGTCTTTCTCCACGCGGACGCGCCCTGCTCGCCGGCAAGGTCGCCTCCTCGGAGCCCACAAGCTCGAAGTTCCTCGACGCGCACGTGCTCCGCTTGGGCACGGCCGCGCGGATCGCCAGCGTGCTCGCCATCGCGCCGCTGGTCGAGGTGTCCCGCTGCACCGACACCGTCGATCTCATCGTGGCTCCTCAGACACTCGCGCGCGCACTCTCCGCGGGCCTCGAAGCCGACTCACTCAAGCAGCGAATCGAGGCGATCGCGCCGCTACCGGAGTCGCTCTCTCGCACACTCGCGCAGGCCAGCGTCATCCTCGGTCGCGCAACGTTCTCGCCCGCGAGCGGCTTCTTGTGGGTGGAGGACAACAGCGTCCGCGAGCTGCTCCGCACACGTCGCGCGACCGGTGAGCTCTTCGTCGATCCCTCGCCGATGGGCGGCCTCTTGCTTACGTTCGGCGTCGACCTCGAGCGCCTCGTACGTCGATGCCGCACCGTGGGCGTCGAGATCGTCATCGACGGCGAGGTCGTCCGCGCTCGCACGCTGCCCCCGCCCGCCGTGAGCCCGACCCCGCCGCCGATCCGCCGCGTGACTCCGACGCCGATGGTCACTCCTCTAGGCAAGCGCAGCCGCAGCACCTCTCAGGCGATTGTCCCCATCGCCACGGGCAAGATCGAAAGCAAAGAGGACTGATTGACGCCGCGGCTGTTCTTCGTCGCGTCGTCGATCGTCGCGATCGGAGCTGGCTGTGACGCGCTCACGGACGTAGCGGTATCGGCCAGCGATTTCGCCGCTGCGACCGCAGACGCCCACTGCGATCGTCGCTTCGTCACCGATGGAGGCCAGGCCTCTGCGTTCTGCCAAGAGGTGTCCCAGACGGTCGCCGCGAGCCAGTTCGCCGACGACTGTCGCGGCAAGCACCTAGCCACCGCCGGGGCTGGCCTCTGCGATCGATCGCGCATCATCGCGGGCTGCAAACTCCGCAAGATCAACCAAGACAAGTCGCTCGTTTGGGATTGGTACTATGACGTCTCGGACATCTTCGCGGACGCAGGATCGCGCGCAGGACCCGACGGCGGCTTCACCTTCGACTTCGTCCCGCCAAAGACCGTAGAGGACGTCAGCAGACTCTGCGCTTCGCGTTCGAGATACGAAGACGGCGCCGATCTCGCGCTACCGTGACGCCGTGGATCTGGTGGACCTCGCCGCGTGGTTCCTTCTGGGCGCCGAGCCCGAGGGCGCGAACGTCCGTCCACTCGGTCACGTCGCGTTCGTCGAGTTTCTCGGTAATGGCTTGTTGTACTCAGCCAACTACGAATTGCTGGTGCGTCCGTGGAACACTGGCTTTCGCGTAGGCGTTAGCTACTTCGCCACGAAGATCTCCGACAATGTGTTGAGCCACCCCTATACGCTCGTCACCGTGCCGCTCCTCTTCGACTACTACCTGGGTACCGTGCACCACAAGCTGCAGCTCGGGCTCGGTGCCACCGTGCTCTACACGAGAGTCAGCACAGACGCGTTGGGGATCTCTTACGGCTCGAACGACGGACTCGCAGTCGCTGCGACCGCGATCGTTGGATACCGCTATTTCCCGCGGGATCGTGGCTTCTCGTTCGGGCTAGGGTTCACACCTCTGCTGCGCGCGAGCAAGAGCGTGCTTGCGTGGGGCGGGGCAGATGTTGGGTGGGTGTTTTGAGATCCTTCGCGACAATGGCGCGTAGCTTGTCCATGAGACTCTTCGCGTGGGCCTGGGTGATCGTGGTGATCGTGCCGGTCGCGGTCGCATGCGAGACGCCGAAGTCCATCGCCGTGCCTGTAGCTTCATCTGCGACGGTGAGCCCAACTCCTCCGATCGACGCGAGCGCACCCCCCGCACTACCACTCGGCGACGCGAGCGCCGGGCTCGCTCCGATACGTGTGGAGTCCCCATATCCAGGCGGCATCGTGGTCGTCAACGACTCGGACGGTCCCGTCGGTATCGCGCGCAACTTGCCAGTCGAGCGAGACGACCACGGCACATGGACCAACGTGTACGGCCTCCTAATGGAGAAGAAGTGCTTCGAGCCCGCGACTCCGGAGTGCATCACGCTCCCCGCGCACTCACGCTATGAGGCTCTGCCTTGGACCGGTTGGCTCGGTTGTTCACAATGCGGTAGCTGCAGAGCGAACGCACCAGCACCGATTGGCAAGTATCGCGTAGTGGCTTTGGAGTGTCCGAGCGGCACTCGTCACGAAGGTCCCCCGATGGAGATCGTCGCCGACATGGGACGCTTCGCCGGCGCACCGCACGTGTACTCACCGAAGGCGACTCCCAGCGCGATTCAGATCGACAACGACTCGGACGTGCCGATGTCCTTCTCGTCGAGCGTGGAGGTCTTGCAGCTCGACAAATCACACAACGCCTGGGACACCGCGCCAGGCGCTAAAATGAGCCTCGATTCGATGTGCGGAGCAGACGCGGGCGCGTGTACGACCGTCCCCGCGCATGGCAGCGTCTCTTCGATGGCGTTTCGATCCGGCTGCGCGCCTTGCGCCAAGTGCGCCGCGTCTTCGGCGAAACCTGGGACGTACATGTTCCGCGTCTCAGTGTGCCCCGGAAGCAAGCCGCTCTACAACGAAGTCTACGGTTACAACTTCACCACCGAACCGTTCACTGCCAATTGATGCCACCTTCGGCGGACATCAACGGCCTTCGGCGTAGCGGAGGTGCCGTTGGCACGCCCCAATTACGGCGGAGCCATCAAAGTAGGTGAATAGGCGATTAGCGGATTAGCGGTAGATCTCGCCGCCGTCGTCTTTGAACTCTTTGGCCTTGTCTTCCATGCCGCGCACGAGCGCCTTCTCGGGGACGAGGTTCTGCTTCTCCGCGAACGCTCGGACGTCTTCTGTGATCTTCATCGAGCAGAAGTGAGGGCCGCACATCGAGCAGAAGTGAGCGGTCTTCGCGCCGTCTTGAGGGAGCGTCTCGTCGTGAAGGTCTTGGGCCTTCTCTGGATCCAATCCCAAGTTGAACTGGTCCTTCCAGCGAAACTCGAATCGGGCTTTGCTCAATGCATCATCGCGTTGCTGAGCCGCGGGGTGCCCCTTGGCGAGATCGGCCGCGTGAGCTGCGATCTTGTAGGTGATCACGCCCTCGCGGACGTCTTCCTTGTCAGGTAATCCCAAGTGTTCTTTGGGAGTCACATAACAAAGCATCGCGCAGCCGAACCAGCCGATCATCGCCGCGCCGATGCCGCTCGTGATGTGGTCGTAGCCCGGCGCGATGTCCGTCACGAGCGGGCCGAGCGTATAGAACGGCGCCTCGTCGCAAACCGACAATTGACGAGTCATGTTCTCTTCGACGAGGTGCATGGGGACGTGGCCAGGCCCCTCGATCATCACCTGCACGTCGTGCTTCCACGCGATCTTGGTGAGCTCCCCGAGCGTGTCGAGCTCCGCAAACTGAGCCTCGTCGTTCGCGTCTGCGATGCAGCCGGGGCGCAGGCCGTCACCCAGCGAGAACGAGACGTCGTACGCCTTCATGATCTCGCAGATCTCTTCGAAGTGCGTATAGAGGAAGCTCTCCCGGTGATGCGACAAACACCATTTGGCCATGATGGAGCCGCCGCGAGAGACGATGCCAGTGACCCGTTTGGCGGTCATGGGGACATAACGAAGTAGGACGCCCGCGTGGATTGTGAAGTAGTCCACGCCCTGCTCGGCCTGTTCGACGAGCGTGTCTCGAAAAATCTCCCAAGTGAGATCTTCGGCTTTGCCGTTCACCTTCTCGAGCGCCTGATAAATCGGGACGGTGCCGATCGGGACCGGCGAATTACGAAGTATCCACTCGCGCGTCTCGTGGATGTTCTTGCCAGTCGAGAGATCCATCACCGTGTCAGCGCCCCAGCGGATCGCCCACACCATCTTCTCGACCTCTTCTTCGATCGAAGAGGCGACCGCAGAGTTGCCGATGTTTGCGTTGATCTTCACGAGGAAATTGCGGCCGATGATCATCGGCTCGATCTCCGGGTGATTCACGTTCGCAGGCAAAATGGCGCGTCCGAGCGCGATCTCATCGCGGACGAACTCGGCAGTGATCACCTTGGGGATCTTCGCCCCGCGAGCATCGCCGCCGTGGGTGCGATTGGACCGCCAGCCGTCCAAACGGGCATTCTCCCGCAATGCGACATACTCCATTTCAGGAGTGATGATGCCGCGCCGGGCATAGTGCATTTGGCTCAAGTTCGCGCCGGGCTTGGCTCTCCGCGTCAGCCTATTGGCTTTGAAGCGAATCGCGTCGAGCGTGGTGTCGTCGAGTCGCTCGCGGCCATAACCCGACGAGGGGGCGTCCTGCTCCACAGTGTCATTGCGCTTGGCGATCCACTCGGAGCGCACGGATGGCAGACCGCGAGTCACGTCGAGCTTCGCGGTCGTGTCCGTGTAAGGGCCGCTCGTGTCGTAGACCACGACTGTCGGGTTCGGCTCCTCTTTGGTGATGCCGTTCACTCGGCGCGTCGTCGGCGTCTGATCGACCGCGCGCATCGGCACGCGCAGCCCGTTGGGTCCATCCACGTAGAGCTTGCGCGATCCGGGGAGCGATCCGGTCGTGATGATCTTCGTCGCGTCGATCGACTTCTGCGCCATGAATATGCCTCTTTGGTGAGTCGCCGCTTTCCCTCCGCCGGTGCGAACCGGATCAGGTTGTAGGGTTGGCTTGTGAAACCTCTCAGCTCCCAAGAACGGGACGGAGCACCCCTAAGCGACCCCTATGAGTTAGGCTGACTGGGCACGCAGGTCAACGAGGAGACACCATGCGAAAGCTGCGAGTGGTAATCACAGGCGGCGCGCTGCGCGACGTGGTGATGGGGGCTTCGCTCAAAGACTCTGTCGCGATTCGCAAGTTCGCAGTCGAGCAGGCGCTGGCGATTGGCGCTTTCGATATGCCATTACGCGTTCGCACCGAAGCACTATGGGACCAATTGCACGCGCGCGGCCGCTCTCAATCGATCAAGCGAGATCAGCCTATTCGCGCCGGATTCGGGATCGCCGCCGGATCGTGAGGGGGGCACCTATCGGGTTGTTGGGTTGTGGCACGGCGACGCGCAGTACTTTTCCCTGTGCCGGCCGACACTAAAGGCCTTAGGTCGTTTCATTCTGTCTTGTGCGACATGGTCGGCCGTCTCAGGAAAAAGCACCGCGCGCTCGCCGGTCTTTGCGGCGATAGGTGGCTGGAGGGGTGAGAGGAAGAGTGGGTGTGCTCCCCGAAAAGGGATGACTCTCTCGAGCGGGCGTGACGTTCCTCGACGCGGTGGCGATCCTCAGCCGAGTGCGCGCCGCCAAAGACGAGCTGAGCGCGCGCTGATAGGCTCTTTCGTGGAGGTTTCCATGAGGAGAGTCTTCATTGCATTGAGCGCGTGCGCGGTCGTCGCCGCGTGTGGAGGATCCACCAAGGGCACGCAGGGCGAATCCGGTCCCGCCGGCTCAGCCGGTCCACCCGGTCCTGCGAGCTCGGTGGCAGGACCGCCCGGCGCGAAGGGCGACACGGGTCTGACGGGGCCGAAGGGAGACTCGAGCATCACCGCGGTGTACACCGGCACGCAGACCGGAACGTGGACGGCGCTCGGCGCGAACTGGATGGACATCAAGGATGCGAACGTCACGTTCAACGTGACCGGCGTCGTCTTCGTCGAGATGCAGGGGGACGGCTCGGTCGCCGGTGTCGCAGGCAGCGGCTATCAAGGAGGACACTGCGGCTTCCGCTTCGTGATCGACGGAGTCCCGCAAGGCAACGCGACATGGGGAGACCGCCTCGTTGGTTGTCCCGGCAGCGGCAATGCCGCCACGGGCTCATGGTGGTGCAATTGGTCGATGCGCCGGAGCAGCTCCTTGTCCAACGGCTCGCACACCATCCAATTGCAGGTCACTGGGTGGAGCGGCACGAACGCAGGGTGCTCCTCTGATGGCGGCGAGTATTCGGTGGCGAAGCTCTGGGTGCTCACTCACAGCTGACCCTCCACCAAGGCGGACCGATGAGACCGACGCTCAACCAGTCCCGCCCGAAAAGCGTCTGGTGTCAGCGACGTCGCTAGCGATCGATGGCGTGGCCGTCTTCCGTCACTCCTACAGCTTGCAAAGCTGCTCACCGCTGAGGAGGATGGAGCTCCACGAGGTGGATCTTCGCGTCGAGATCGGTCGTCGCGAGAGCCGCCTCGTAGCCTTCGTCGATCGGGAGTGGGACGACGCGTGCTCGCTTTGCGCCGCCGATGCGTGACTCCAATAGAGCATTGTGTACGTCAGCTTCCATCGAGACGTCGAACGCCGAGAGCGCGCTCGAGACTCCAACGCCGAGCATCTTCACATAGGCCTCTTTGCGGACCCACGCGCGAAAGAACGCGGCAGCGCGATCCGCAGACCTGTTGAACGCTCGCAGCTCATCGGGGGAGAACACGGTCGGCGCGATGAGGTCTAGGTCGCGATCGACGATCTTCTCCACGTCGACGCCCACCGCCGAATCGGCGACGGCGATCAGCGCGAGCTCAGCCGAGTGCGACAGGTTGAAGCAGACGCCTTCGAGCGCGGGCTTGAT
>JANYHY010000143.1 GCA_025362165.1 Myxococcales bacterium
GGCGTCGGAGCGAGTCGCGCATACTTCCGCGCGCTCTCCGCGATTTCCGTCATGCGCTCGCGAACCTCACGAAGGAACGCGACCTCATCGTCGACGGCGATCGGGATACCAACCTCGATCGACATGGTGCTGCGACCGATCGTGCATGTGAAGACGCTGAGTGGTCGGCCCGAGAAGTCGCCGTGCGACTTGAGGTCCAGTACCGCCTGAACGACGGCGGCGGCGACTCTTCCGTCCGCTCCGACGTTGCCCCTCATCTCCAGATCGACGCGCTCGCGCCGTGGCCGGCTGTCGCCATCATCGGTAGGCTCGCGCTTGATGTCGATCATGACGCGGCGGCGTAGTTGCCAGGCAGCACGATCGTCGAGCGACTACGGCAGCACGGGCACCAATTCGTCCCCATCGCGATGCCCTCCCAGCCGCATCCCTCCGCCTTGCAAAGGACGGCGGTGAAGGCAGGCGCGTAGAAGCGCGCGTCGAGGAAGACGCGCTTGCCGACGAAGCACGCCGGACACCACGACTCGCCATCGACGCAAAACGGCTGGACCTTCGGCCCCTCGCCGACGGCACGCTGGCAGGCGCAGCACGTGGCCTGGTAGCCCGCCGCAGCGTCGTCGGGGCTGTTGCTGTCGCTTCGCTTCGCCATGTCAGTCCTCGCCGATGCACTTGTCCGCGTCGCCGTTCGGCGCGTCGCGGAGGTGGTGATCCAAGTCGAGCTCAATCTCGATGTCGTCGACGCGAACGCGACGCACGCCGCGGTCGAACATCCAGTCGACGATCGTGTCGAGGTAGTCGGTGTCGATGCTCGTCGTCATAGGCACGCCCCGTCCACGCTGCAGCGTCCGTGGCCGCCGAAGCACGGCGTTCCCTCAGCGCACTGAATCTTCACGCCGCCGCCGTCGCCGTCGCAGAAGAGGCGGAGGCAGCCGTCAGGCTCTTGCTGTCCGGGCGCGAGCCCGATCGCAGCGTCCTGGCAGAGTGTCGTCTGCCCCTGAAACCACACGCCGTTCGCGCGGTGCTGCGCGTCGGGCGATGCGTTTGGCACGGCCTCGTCGTCGCGGTCGCTGCATGATGCGAGCAGCAGAAGCGCGGCGGCGATTGAGCGCCGCGCTTTCAGTAGCCCACCCGGTTCGCCGTGCGCGGGTATCCGGGGTAGACGTCAGGCGGCGCACTCGAGAAAATGTCCGAGTGCGGGAACGTGTCGAAGATGCGCGCCAAGCGGTGCACGTACATGCGACCGTGCATGCGCAGACGCGCGGTCTCGCGCGCCGTGTCGACGGAGATTTCGTCGACCTTCGTCGCGCCAAACGTGCCCGTCATGTCGTCGAGCGCGGTGTCGATCGCCTGGAGCTTCACGACGAGCGCCTTCGCGAAGAGCTCGGTCGAGTTGTCAGGGCGTGTGCCGCCTGTATCGCTGGTCGCTTGCGATGCCGTGATGGCCGACTCCAAGCGCGGATCGGCTTGCAGGTAGAGCGATCCAAATCCGAGGTAGTTGCGGATTTGAACGCGGTCGCTTTCGGTGTAGGCCATTCGACCGCGCTCCTTTGGCCGCTACTTCTTCGCCGGCTTCGCGTCGGCCTTCGCCGCGTCGCGCGCCTTCTCTTCGTCTTCGAGCTCGCGGCGACGAGACTCGGCGAGAAGCATCGTGTTCTCCGCGTCGCGTCGTGCGATCGAAGCCGCGGCGACCTCCGCCGCCTTCTGCAGTTTCTCCGCAGCGGTCGGATCGAGCGCGGGCAAGAGCTGCGCGCGCTGCCCCTTCTTCTGGAGCTGCGGCGCGATGCCGCCGATGACCGTTCCGGCGTGGTCCCTCGTGCAGAAGCCGGAGCCAATGCGCCGGCATGTGTCGTCGGCGCATTGCACGCGGTGAATCGCGGAGTCCCAGCGGCTCGGGATTTCGAGATCGCCCTTCGACGGTACGATGTACCGCGTGGGACGCTCTTCGTTGCCGACGCCCGCGCCGTAGAACACGTCGATCTTCTGCTCGTGATCGGTCGGGTTGTGCCAGGTCGTGAACTTCTCTTCGTGCGGCGCGAGCGGTTGTCGGCGAGCTGCTTGGGATTGCATGGGGGACTCCTTGTGTTGCGGATTACGGGATGTTGGGTTTGCTGCGGTGACTACGGCGCGAGGATCTTGATCATCGGAGTCGTCGGGCCGCTCAAGATGTGAGCGTTCACGGCTGTCTTGATCGCGTTCGCCAGCGTGATCGAGTCGGCGAGCACCGTTGCCGCCGCGGTGCCGATCGTGTTCGTGGCGTCGTTGTTGAAGTGCACCGCGCTCGGCGCCGCCATGATGAAGTGCGCGTTGATGGTGCTCTTCAGTGTGTTGAGGGACGCGACGAGCGACGCGAGGTCGACCGGAATCGCCGGCAGCAGCGCGATGTTGACTGCGTCGCTGATCTTGTGTGCCCCGGCGGAGTACGTGTCCTGCGCGATGCCCTCGGCCATGTGCTGCTTGCACACACCGATGATGTTCGTCGCGAGGGCGATGCACGTCGGCAGATCCGTCGACGCAGCGGCGGTGACCGCGAGCGTCGCGAACGCGGGTGCGATTGAAGCATCGCCCGAGGTGTTGGACGAGATGTCCGCGTGGAATAGCGCACCGACGAGAGCCGACTGGGCGCAGAGCTTGTTGTGCGCGATCGCGAGAGCGAGCGGCATGATGGGGCCGGGGACGCGGCGAGCTTGGAGGGCCATGGGTCTGGGATCCTTTCGAGTAGACGTAGAGAGGGGTAGACGAGGAAAACGCCGCAGTTACGCGGCGTTACCGCTGTCAGATCTCGCTGACGTCCTGCAGAATCCCGTGTGCGTTCGGACGCGCGAACTTCGCTTGCACGTAGACCTCGGCCACGAAGGGCACCGCGGAGCCCGTGCGCGCGAGCGGGTAGACCGACGCCATGATGTTCGTCGGCGCGAAGTTCGTTCCGTCGCTCGACGGCATCGCCACGTTCTGCACGTTCACGCCGTCCGGCGAGAGCGGGTTGAACGGGAGGTACTTCATTTCGAGCTCGCTCCACTTGAGCATGTAGAGCGTGTTCGCCGGGCAGTTGCGGTCACGGATGACCGGCTTGCCGCGCCAGTAGAGGTTCGTGCGCGGGCCGGTGACGCCGCCCGACGTCGAGCCCTGGTAGCCCTGCACCGCAGCGCCGCCCTGGTTCGGGAGCTGGCGCGTGGTCTCGAAGAGACCTTCGTACTTGCGCGCGATGCCCGCCGACGTGACGATCACGTCGGGCTCTTGGCCGGACGCGATGAAGATGTTCTGCTCGAGGTTCGCGAGCAGGTCGAACGTCAGCGGACGAACGGTGCCGCCGTTGCCGAGGACGTTGCCCTGCCACTCCGGGTAGGTCGACTTCGACAGACCGGCGTACGTGCCCGTCGCGATGAGCGCCGAGTTCATCCCGATGATGTTCGGGTTGCCGAAGGCGTCCGTGCCGGTGCCGGTGAAGAAGTCCTGGTTCATCACCGAGATCATCTTCGCGATGCTCGACTCGAGCCGGAGACCGACGATGTTTCCGAGCTGGACGGCGTTCGCGATGCTTCGCGACGCGACGTTGATCTCGAGATTCGAGATCTTGAAGGGCGCGCGGTACATGCCCCACGCGGCCGTCGCAGGGACGACCGGATCCTGATTGAACTCGGCGGCGGCGACGTCCGAGCCTTCCGAGAAGGCCGCGGCAGTGGCGCCGCTGAGCTCGACGTCCCACGCGATTTGCTTCGCGTCGCCCTGCCCTCCGTCGCTGACGACGGGGACCATGCTGAGCGTGATCGCCTGGCGGTTCCACGCCTTGACGAGGCGCTTCGCAAACG
>JANYHY010000254.1 GCA_025362165.1 Myxococcales bacterium
GCGCTACTCCGAGAGATCATGAAATGAAGAGCCTGGACTGCAGGCGCGCTGCGTTCCTACCCACCCAGCCACCGGACGTCAATGCACAACGGCCACAGCGCCTACTCGTGCGTTCAGCGTCCGCTCAGGCGCCGGCCTCCCCTTTGAGCTCATCCTTGGTGGCCAGCAGGGTGTACAGCCGCCTCATCGCGTCCAGATCGGGGACCTCGATCTTCTCACCAACGATGCGCAAGTAGCCTTGTTCGCGCAGTCGTTGGACCGTGCGCTTGACGGCCTCCACGTCGAGACCGACGCGGCTCGCGAGCTCGACTGGAGACACGTTGAGCTCGACACCAGCCCCTTCCGCGGGCTGCGGCTCGATGCGATGAGCGAGCTTCAACAAACTGCTCACGACTTTGTACTGGCCGTCGCGGAGCATAAGGATTTCAATCTGATCCTCTGCGTCCCTGACGCGCACGATGAGCTGCTCCATCACTCTCACCGCGATGGTTGGATGGTGACTCAGAAGTGAGCGAGACGTCTCACGATCCAGCGCAAGAGCGACGCCGTCTGTCAGCGCCACGGCGGTCGAGCTGCGGGCGGCGGAGTCGAGCAGCGCCGACTCGCCAAACAGCTCTCCAGGGCGCAGCACCATCAAGCTGCGATCGATCGACCGCACGCGCTTCAACAGCCGCACGCGCCCCTCTTGCAGCAAGAAAGCATGCGTCGCGGGCTCGCCCTCGCGGAACAGGGTCTCACCGGCGGTGAACCGTCGCCCGTAGCGCGCGTCGAGTTTGGCACGCTCGGCCTCGCCGATCTCCTCTGTCTCCACCATGCGGGGGTGGATGCTACCCCACCGTCATCAATCCAAGCCAGCTCCGAGGAGCTGCTTGGACAGAACCTGCTCGATTGATCGCGTCTTCGACACGATCAATCGAGGGAGCCCTTGGTGGACGGAACGCCGGTCGCGCGCGGGTCGACGCGCGTGGCGGCCGCGAGCGCCTTCGCGAACGACTTGAACGAGATCTCGACGATGTGGTGCAGGATGGTGCCGGCGTGCGAGACGACGTGCAGGTTGCACTGCGCACCGCGCGCGAAGCCTTCGAAGAACACCTCTGCGAGCTCCGTGTCGAAGTCGCCGATCTTGGTCTTCGGCAGAGGCACATCCCAGACGAAGAAGGTACGTCCCGAGAGATCGATCGCGCAGGTCGAGCGGGCTTCATCCATGGGGAGCGTCGCCCAGCCGTACCGGGCGATGCCTGACTTGTCACCGAGCGCCTTCAGCACGGTCTGACCGAGCACGATGCCGAGGTCTTCAGTCGTGTGGTGGCCGTCGATCTGCACGTCGCCCGTCGCTTTGATCTCGAGATCGATCATCCCGTGCCGGGCGATTTGATCGAGCATGTGGCTCAAAAATGGGAGCGGCGTGTCGATCTTGCTCACGCCCGTTCCGTCGAGGTCGAGCGAGATGGAGACGCTCGTCTCTTTGGTCGTCCGAGTCACCGTGGCCTTACGCGGCATGGCAAGAGTAGAGCACTCTCGACTCGATCAGCCCAATTTGCCGCCGGAGTGACGAGCGATCTCAGTGCGGCTCAGCCGGGACGATGACGGTGTTGATCGAAGCGACGTTGCCGCCAGCCGGGTATCCGTACGAAGCGTACGAGTCCATGCCCCAGACCGTGATGCCAAAGGGGCCGTCGCTAGTGGCGGTGTGCGGGCCGTTCTGGCAGCTGCCCACGGGGACCTGGTGTCGAATGATGTCGACGGTCGTGTACTCGTAGGCCCCGCTCGAGCCGATGGGCTTCCACCCCTTGATGACGCCCAGGCAGTCGACGTTGACGTCCTTGAAGCCGCTCGCCGATTTCTTGCGGACGACCGAGAAGTTCGTCGTTCCGTAGGTGGGGTCCGTGAAGAAGACGTACTTCGAGAGGAACTGCGCGGGGGGCAAGATGTTGGTGTAGTCCTCATCGCCGAGACCGCTCTCTGTGCCGCCGATCAGGTTGCATCCCGTCATCATCTGTCCGACGTAGAACGGGTGCTGCGCGTCCTGGCTCGACACGACGAACGCGCCCTTCGTCTCGAACTCGATCATCTGACCGAGCTTGAGCGTCGTTGGCGCGCCCGCCACTTGTGGTTCGTACTTGAGCTGCGTGCCGTCCGCGGCGCCGAC
>JANYHY010000260.1 GCA_025362165.1 Myxococcales bacterium
TCAGTCTCCGCTCGGAGTGGGGGACGCGGTGAGCTTCGGCTGCATGATGCGCATGACGGGTTTGCCGTTCGGCCCCGACATGAGTGGGAAGAATACCCGATGAGTTTTTGGATCGACCACGACCGAGTGGGCGTGGTCTCCCGTGTGCTCGTGGTCGATGGCCACGAGGCCTGGTTTGCCGATGTCGAAGACCACGAGATCACCGCTCTCGGCCGCGACGTACAACCAGCCGAGGCCAGGGTCGATGCTCATCACGTCTGGCCCATGGCCAGTCGGCGCGGTGACGACGGCGTGAGCCGGACCTAGGTCTGCGCGAGCGAGCATGTCGTTGTCCTCGCAAGCGATGAAGGCACTCTGCCCATCGGGATGCAACCGTACTCCATGCGCACCACCGCAGTTGGGAAGATCGATGCGGGCTGTGACCTTCTGCCCAATGGGATCGATCTGAACGAGTTGATCGGGAGGAGCGGCATTGACGACAGCTGCCCAGAACACATGCCGGGAAGAGTCGTAGATGACATTGCCTGTCTCGTGACCCAATGGCACTTGAGTGCGCGGCCCATTGCCCATCCCTGCGATGAGCGAGATGGCACCGTCATGTTGATCCGAGACGCCGACGATGTGATCGTCCGGGTCATATCCAACACCATCAGGGCCGTTGCCTGTGGGCACGCGTGCGATCTCCGTCAGGGACTTGCTGTCGATGATGACGAGGTGCGCCGGAGAGCTCGTCACGAAAATTCGTCCATCACCTATGACGACACCACGAGGAGTTGGAATGCTCGGCAACAGCCTGGCGACAGAGGCGTCCTTCAAGTCGAGGACCAAGACCGAGGCGTCGTTCATATGCGCCAGGACCAAGTGCCCGTGATCGACGTCGAGGTCTTGGTAGTCGAAGCGCGTGCTACCGCCTGGAAGGTCTACGTCGGCAACGAGAGTGAGTGGTAGGTTCGGTGCGCTGCTCGGCAGTGTGGTGGAGTTGCTTCGGCTGCACCCTCCGCAAGCGGAGAGTGTGACTGCCAGCAAGGCCCAGGTGTGGACGCGCGCGCGCACCCCGAGGCTGAGGCCGACGTCGCTTGGCGTGCCATTTCTCATCGTCGAGAGAGTAGCAAGCTGCTCGTGGTATGCGGGCTCGAATGAGAAAGCTCCTCGGACTCCTCTTGCTTGGGATCGCGTGCGGCGATCGAACGGGCCTCGACGTGTCTCTCGACGCCGTCGACGCAACCGCCGACGTATTTCGTTTGCCGGACGCTTCGCGCCGAGACTCCAGCGTCGTGCTCGACGCGAGCGAGCCCGATGCGGGAAAGGCAACGTGCGCCGCACCACCCGACGCAGGCAGCGCACCGTTTCCAAATGCGTGCGGCCATGATCTCAAGGTGGTGTCGATCACGCCTTCGTCGACGACGTGCTTTCTCGATCTCAAGCTCGCTCCGGGCACCAACGGTGCGCTGACAGTCTTTTGCGACGGCGGATATTCGGCTGCGTTCCTGGGGTCCGGAGCGATGTTCGAGGGGAACTTCCAGAACGGCGTGGTCGAAGTCTGCCGCAGCACGACCTTCGATTACAGCGACGGCTGCACGTGGGCGAGCGCGCAGCGCATCCAGGGAAACGTGGCGAGCGGCACGCTGACCTTCGAGTACGCCGAGGCGCCGATCAAGGGCACCCACTGCGCGTCCCCGTGCACCGCAAGCGGAGTAGTCGCCGTGAAGTGAGGTCGCCATCGCCTCGCGACTGGTCACGCGATCGTGAGAGCACGCGGGATGGATAGCGTGTGCCCCGGCGAGATTCAGCTGCGAATCGCACGCGCCGCAAGGCACGCGCGTTGCTCTATCGTCCTATATGGTCCTCTCCTCGTTTCGCGCTCTCGCCGTCGCGACCGCTGCCACTCTCGCGCTTGCGGTCTCTGCGTGTGGTGACTCCTCGGTCGACGAGCTGTCCGCGCAGAGCGCCGAGGCACTCAACGCGAACGATCAGGCGGCGTACGACTTCTTCGTCAACAAGGGGCTCACGAACTTCCAGTCCGCGGGCATCGTCGGCAACCTCGATCAGGAGTCGAACGTGATCCCCACGGCCGTGCAGCAAGGTGGCCCAGGTCGCGGCATCGCGCAGTGGTCGGCGGGCGGCCGCTGGGACACGGACAACAACGACAATGCGGTCGCCTATGCGGCATCGCAGAAGCTCTCGGTGTGGTCGCTTCAGCTGCAGCTCGAGTTCATCTGGTATGAGCTCACCACGTTCTCGGGATATGGACTCGCGGCGCTGAAGAAGTCCGCGAACGTCACCGACGCGACCATCGCGTTCCAGACGGATTTCGAGGGCTGCGGCAACTGCCAGCAGTCCACGCGCATCGCCTACGCGCAGGCGGTGTTGAAGGCTTATGGCAGCATCGCGTACGGAGCGCAGTTCGTCGCTCAGAGCTTCCCGCTCGCCAAGACGACGCTCACGATGCAAGAGGGCGAGGTGCTGCCTTCGTTCATCGAGTTGAAGAACTCGGGCACCAAGGCCTGGGACTCCAATACCCGATTGGCCACTACGCAGCCGCGCGATCGTGCGAGCGCGTTCGCGAGCGCCACCTGGGTCGCGGACAACCGACCGGCGAAGGTCGGCGGCACGGTCGCGCCTGGTGCAACTTACAAGTTCGCTTTCGACCTGGTCGCGCCGAACAAGCCAGGCACTTACGACGAGTTCTTCGGCGTCGTGCAAGAGGGCACCGCGTGGTTCAGCGCACCAGGGCAGGGCGGCCCCGCCGACGACGTGCTCGAAGTGAAGATTGTCGTCGTGCCGAAGGAGGCAGGCGCGACCGTCGACGCAGGCAAGCAGAGCGACTCGGGCGGTGCTGTCGCCCAGCTCGACGGCGGGGTCGACTCCGACGCCGGCAATGGCATCGAGCCGCCGGTCGATCTGAACGGAGGCTGCAACGTAGGCAATCCGTCTGTCGGAGGTGCCTCGTGGCTCGGCGGACTCATGCTGCTCGGTGTCGTCACACTCAAATCGCGCAGGCGTAGAGCGCAGCACTGAACGCGATTGAGAGTGGCCAATCGTTTGGAATATCTGTAGGCGCGATTGGGATTGAACCAACGACCCCTACCGTGTCAAACG
>JANYHY010000564.1 GCA_025362165.1 Myxococcales bacterium
CTTGCTCGTTGCTCAGCGGCAGCGCGAAGCGGTCGCGGAACGCGAGTAACGTATCGTCAGACCTCGCAGCCGCTGTGAGCGCGCGCCATGTCGACGAAGCGCTTGCTGCCGTCCAGGCCGATCGCCTCATGACCCAAGCCCTTGAAGTAGGCCAAATCACGGCCTGGGCCGCAGCCTAGGTCCAAGATCGAGAACGGCGGATCGCTTTGTATCGCGTCGAGCAGCGCCTCATAATTCTGAGTCACATCGTGATCGCGCGTGGCCTCCCAGAAGCGCTCTGCGCCATTGTCGTAGTTGGCGAGCGTCTGTGCGGTGAGTCGCGCGAGCTCTTCTGGAGTGAGTGCGTCTGCCATGCGCATCAGTCTATGCTGCGCTGATGCGTAGGGAACTGATCGCGTGCGCGGTGTTGTCGCTTGGGTGTCCGAACGTGCCGCCGGTGGATGTGTCGATGCCGCAACCTGACGCGTGCCCAAGCGTCGTGCCGACGAGCAAGGCCACAGTGCCGCAACCTGACGCGTCGGACGTCATTGTGTTGGCGAGCCACGCGATCGCGCTCCCCAACGCGAACGCACCCTCCAACCTCGACTACATCGCGTACGAGCGCGGCGCAGCGCGTGTATGGATCCCCGATGGGCGGACCGGGAGCGTCGACGTCTTCGACACTGCGACAGGCATGTTCAAGGTGGTGGGCGGCTTCAAGAGCGAAGAGCGCGAGGGCAAAGACAAGGGCAAGAAGCGCTGGATGGGGCCGAGCGCGGTGTCCATCGGCGATGGCTTCGCGTATATCGGCGATCGCGCGAGCAACGAGGTCTGCCCGATCGATCTGAAGACGCTCAAACCCGCCGCGTGCGTCAAGCTCGCCGCTCGCACGGACGGTGTGGTGTTCGTCGCGGCTTCTCACGAGGTTTGGGTGACCACGCCGGATGACTCCTCGGTCGTCGTCCTCGACGCGAGCACGCCTGGGCTCTTGAAGCAGAAGACGACGATCAAGGTCGCGGGCCAGCCCGAGGGGTACGCGGTCGACGAGGCGAGAGGGCTGTTCTTCACCAACCTCGAGGACAAAGGCCAGACGCTCGCGATCGAGGTCGCGACGAGAAAGGTGAAATGGACTTGGAGCCCCAGCTGCGGATCGGACGGCCCGCAAGGCCTCGTCTATGACGCCGCGCACGTCTTCGTCATCGTCGCGTGCACGGATCATGTTCAAGTGCTTGACGCCAAGGATGGCCACGCGCTCGGCAAGCTCGACATTGGCGCGGACGCGAAGGTGGACAACCTCGATCTCGTCGGCGATCGGCTCTATGTCGCGGCCAGATCGGGCAAGCTGACGGTCGCGAAGATCGATGACGGAGGCCAGCTCACGATCACGGCGACGGGCGAACTGGCGAAGGGCGCGAGGAACGCGGTGGCCGACGACAAAGGCAACGTCTATGTGGGCGATGCACAAGGCGCGCAGCTCGTGATCTTCGAGTCGAAGCGCTGAGCGCGTTGTCGCTCGCGCGTCACCATGCGTGATACCTTCAACGTGAGTGTCGGAGAGTTCTTCAACGCTACGCGCGGCGCACGTGATCGCGGGGCGATTTGTGATCCTCGAGCTTGCCGGATCAGGCGGCATGGCGCGCGTCTATCGCGCTCGAGACAACGAGACCGGCGAGGTCGTAGCGCTCAAGCTCATGCATGCGGCAACGGGTGATCTCGCGAGCCGCTTCGAGCGCGAGGCGGAGATCTTGTCGAAGCTGTCGCACCCGAACATCGTCGGCTACTTGGCGCACGGGCTGACGGACGACGACCGCTTCTACCTCGCGATGCAATGGGTAGATGGCGAGACGCTGTCTGCGACGCTCCGTGCGCGCGCGCCGCTCGCCCCGGAGGAGGTCATCAACATCGGCGTGAGAGTCGCCGAAGCGCTCGCCGCCGCGCACGATGCAGGCGTCGTGCATCGCGACATCAAGCCGTCGAACCTCGTCATCCGACCGGACGGGGGCGTGACGCTGCTAGATTTCGGCGTCGCGCGTTTGGGCATCGTGTCGTCTGCGTTGACCCAACCGGGGCTGCTCATCGGCACTCCCGGGTACATCTCCCCCGAGCAGGCGCGCGGAGAGGCAACCGTCGGCCCGCAAGCCGACCAGTTCTCGCTCGGCTGCGTGCTGTACGCATGCTTGACAGGTCAACCACCATTCCGCGGGCCCGAGCTGGTGGCCGTGCTGGCGAAGATCCTGTTTCAAGCAACGCCGCGAGCGCGTGACACGCGGAGAGACACGCCGCTCGAGCTCGATCGCGTCGTCGCCCAGCTGATGAGCAAAGACCCGCGTGATCGCTTCGACGACTGCGACGCGGTGGTGCGCGCGCTCGAGAAGGCTCGTGCGTTCGGCGCGGACCCTGCCAGCATCGCGTCGTCCGCGGTCGGGATCAGCAAGCGCGAGGCTCGCCTCTGCGCGATGGTCTTCGTCGGAGATCACCGCGAGGGCGTCGGAGCTGAAGGCGCGACGGAGGTCGCTGAGCGCTTCGGCGGCGCGCTCGAGCGGCTCGCCAACGGCGCGGTCGCCGTGCGGTGGATCGAGGCCGCGAGCGCCAACGAGCGCGCGATCGCTGCAGCGCGGTGCGCGTTGTTGCTGCGCGAGCGCATCCCGGATGTGCCCATATCTTTGGCGACCGTCCGCGGCGGCTCTGAGCGTGACGAGGTGATCTCCGCGGCGATCGATCGCGCCGCCGAGCTCGTCCGAGACGCGCCGAGCTCGGGGCGATGCGTTCGCATCGACGAGACCACGGCGGGGTTGTTGGACGCGCGCTTCGTCGTCAAGTCCACCGCCAACGGTCTCGAGCTGATGGGAGAGCACGAGGTGTCCGACGACGCGCGCCGCTTGTTGGGCGTGGCGGCGCCTTGCGTCGGGCGCGAGCGCGAGATGGCGCTGCTCGACGCGACGCTCGCGCAGACGCTCGAAGATGGCGCCGCCCGAGCGTTGATCATCACGGCAGACGCGGGGGTCGGCAAGACGCGACTTCGACAGGAGTGGGTGCGGCGCATCAAGGCGCGCGAGGAGCCGCT
>JANYHY010000273.1 GCA_025362165.1 Myxococcales bacterium
CTTCTGCAACTGGCCCTTCATGTCGACGTTGAGCCCGATGTGGATCTCGCCCGTGAGCGCGGGGTGCGTCTTCTTCGCCTCGAAGAAGCACTTCTTCACCTCGAGCCGGACCTTCTGCTCGTAAGGAGCGGCCGTGCCTCCACAGCCATCGGTCGCGACTGCGGGCGCGCTGGAGTCGGCGACGCTCGCGACTGACGCATCCGGCGTGTCGCTCACAGCGACGCTCGCGTCGCCGGTGGGCGCAGATGTGGGACTGAGTGTTGAAGCGTCGACCTGCGTCGTAGGGGTCGTTGGGGCCATTGGCTTCGGGGATGGCGAGCAAGCGATGACGAGCAAGAGGAGAGCGTGTTTCATCGGCCCCAGCCTACCCGTTTCTCTCAACGCCTCAAATCAAACATACAAATCAAACGTTATTGTTTTAGTGTACAACATTGAATCAATGAATGAGTCAATCATCTCCCAAAGCGCCAGATCCACACGGAGACCGCAAAAACAAGCCTCTTGGATAACTTGTGGACAAGTGGTGTGTATCCTTGTTGGTGACTTTGTGGATAAAAATAGTGATTGATTGGTGACTTTTTCGTTGAGCATTCCGCGAAAGTGTTGCATACATGCTCTCGAAGTTCGCGGCACGAAAGGCCACGAACCTTCAATCGCAAAAGCCGTATCGGGCGCTGCGACCGACACCAATCCCTAAGAGGCAACTCCAAGGCTTGGATTCGATCGAGCCTCACTATCGCTGCACCGGCCGTCAAGACCGAGGCAATGACTGAGAGGCCCAAAAGGCGCGGACTCTCTACTGTTGCAAAGCCACGCATAATTGGCGTGGTGGCGTGAACGAGAGGTCCTGCAGGTGGAGACGAGGGAGTGATCCCCAACGGTCCACAGGTTACGAACGGCGGCAAGCACCTCGGTGACTCAGACGGCGTCTCCCTTCGCGGGGTGGCGCAACAAGAGTTGCCTAGTCGGTGGTGAAACGAGTCGAAGGACACCAATCCTTCGAGGAGTCACCGCAGATGAAGCGAGGTGCTGGTACCGGCACCGAGAGGGGACGCGGAACGCGTAAGCGCTCCGTCGAAGCTGCGGTCACTCACGGAGACGTGAATGAGCGCTTCCTCTACTCGGGTCTGTACCGCTCGCGCGACGCCTGCTGCGACTGGAAACAGTTGTGGGTCCTCATCCTTCGGTGGGGCTGCTTCGAGGAAATGCGAAGCATCGGGATCACGTCACGTGACTCACTGTCGATGATGTTGCCTAGGCAACTAGGCAACCATGGGCAACGCGGAATCGGCCAAAAGTCGGCGCCGCGGGTGTTAGGAGTGAAGGTTCGAATCGGTCGTGCTCGTGTGTCTTCGTTGTGTTGCAGAAGTCGAAGGGCTGCGTTGGCATCAAGGAAACTGGACCGTCGAGAGGCGCGAAGGTGGAACGGGTGCCTAGGTCCAACGCGAGCGCTCCTCCAAGAAGGGGGCGACGTCGCGAGGGATCGAAGGGGCGCAGCGGATCCGTCGTGTGGCGGCAAAACCACCGGCGAGTCCTGGCGCGTACGACGGTCGATCCCGTGAGGGATGGATGCGGCGTGCGGGGCGGCGAATTTCGGTTCGTCGTTCAGAGAACGTCCTCATCGACGGAAGGCGTCTTGGATTGCGGATGTTCGGGACCTTCACGGGTCTCGGAAGAGAAGCGATCTCGGATCAGTTGACGAATCATCTGTCACCCACGGGTGAGCGGTGTTTCCCGGCTGATCGACAGAAACGTCAGAGACTCGGATGTCGCGCTTTGGCGTGAGGAAGACAACGCCTCATTCCCATCGAGCGACTCCCGTCTCAGCCCGCGTCAGCGTCGTGAAACGCTGTGCGGCTCGAGAGTTCATTGTCGGCGGGCAACCGTCGGGAGTGGGCAGTGTGCGAAGAGGCCCGATGCCCGATCGCACGCGAGGCAAGACCTCACGAGAACCACGAGAGACACGGGTGCTCGCACCAGAACGTGACGATGGCAGAAACCGATCTCGATCATCTCGATCGCTTCAAAGTCGTTCGGCGCAAGTCGGGCGGTGGAGGAGTGACCTAGCCAAAGCCTCCGAGGACTCCGCCTTGACGCGGACCTTGGCCAAAGCAGAGGCGAAAGGGTGTGCACGAGCCAGGACGCCTACCAACAAGTTGGTGCTCTGGTGAGTCCTTCACGGCCTTCGATGTCGTGGAGCCAAAGATACGGTGGAACATGCTTCGATTCGTGGCGACGTCACTCCTTTACGGGAGTGATGCACGTGCGAGTCTGACTACCGAGTTGGAGCGGACTTGCTCGCAAGAGTAGGCGCGCTCAGCTTCGAACCGAGACTGGCTCGGCGAGGGGTGCTCGGCGGCGACATGAGGCATGAGAGGTTTGATTCGGTTCGGGAAAGGCTCATCCAGCCGCGAAACAGGCGGTGCGGTGGGTCCGCTGCGAAGAGCGTCGAAAGACACAATCGCGCAGCTCGAAGGTGAATCGACTGAAGCTGGTGGCGGAGAATATCCCCACACATTCTCCCTGGCTCAAACGGCGCGAACCGCGCGAGCTGTTGGTGAGGACTTCGTCCGAGGGCGATGACGCGTCGATGGGATCCAAACCATAAAAAGATTTGGGTGACATCCGACGAAAGGTTCGTGTTCGGCAAGCGGCCGATCGGGGCGAATAGCCCGCCACGGATCATGCAGCTTCCACGAGGCGACCTGGGCGACCAGGTCGCCTTCGTGCTTTTTGTTTCAGCCTCTTTCAGCGAGTCGCCAGAGTCACGTCGGGAAATAGATCCCCGCCGCCTGCCAGCTTTCGAACGCCAGCGAGGACTGGTGCGATCTCCTCGAAGCGCGTGGCTGGCGACGCGGTGACGACCACGCTTCGCTCGGACTCGAACTCTTTGTGCAGGTGTTTGATGCGATCGAGGCACGTGATCAGCAGCGAGACGTCGTGACCTCGGACCGCGAGACCTGGACCGATGTCGTCGCAGTTGGTCGCTAGGTTCGCGCCGCCCGCGTTGACACCGAAGCCCTCACTCTCCACGCGCACGATGGGGTTGAGCCCAGCCTCCAAGCGACAAGGCACCTCGTTCGCGTTCGCGCGCTTGGCTGGAGCACCAGCGTCCTTCACGACGTTGATGAACGTCAGCTCGCAATTTTTTGGACTCGGCGGTCCGAGACGAACGGAGGCTGTTTTTCCGTCGATTCCAGCGACCGCGAGCTCCACGCGATCGCTGCTCACCCCCGCCGCTCCGAGCAAGTTGATCAGAGACGAGAGCACCTCGAACGGCGTCGCGCGATCCACGTAGAGGAGCACGTCCGCGGGATTTCCGATCGCTGTGGCGAGCCGAGCTTGGATCGCGTCATCGTGAGCGCTGTCCCTGATCTCGGCGATGGTGGCGAGCGTCACGGTGTCGCGCTTGAGCTCGGTCGGCGAGAGCGCGAGCCGAGTCGTCGCGTGAGGAGCGTCAGCGGGCGCGGGCGCGAGCGCCACCGCAGAGGGCGCGGCGTACGGATCGTCCCACGTCGCCTTCTTGCTGCATCCGACCCAGAGCGCCATCGCGATAAAAACTCGTGCAAACTTCACGGGCGACACTATAGCCGTCAGCGGCGAACGCGCGAAACGTCCATGCATGCCATGAAAAATCAACGAACAATCCTGATAGGCGACCTGCACGGTTGCCACGACGAGGCGGTCGATCTTCTGCTCGCGGTCGCCGCCACCTCGAGTGATCGCGTCATCTTCTTGGGCGATCTCGTGGACCGCGGTCCCCAACCGCGCGAGTGCGTCG
>JANYHY010000347.1 GCA_025362165.1 Myxococcales bacterium
TCGCTCGCGCTCGACTTCGAGCGCCTCGTCGTGCTCGACATCGTCTTGTACGGCGCGTCTTTGGCGATCGAGTTCGTCGCGCTCGTGAAGCTCAGGATCAGCGAGCCCGATCTGGCGCGACCGTTTCGCGTGCCGGGCGGGGTCGTGGCCGCCGCACTGCTCGGTGTGTTCCCGATGGGGCTCATCTTGCTGGCGTTCGCGCGCAGCTCGGACGATCGCATCGGAGGCATCAACGCCGCGTGGATCGCGCTCGGCCTCGGCGCCCTGGGCCCGCTGGCGTATTTGTGGCGAAGGCGCTTCGGCAAAGATCTACCTCGGAGGTAGTGACTCCAGGGCAGTCTGGGAAGGCCAGCTCCCGTAGTCGGCATCAGGCTTGAAGGCGCTCAACGCAGCAGTGATCTGGCGAGGCAGCAGTGATCGGGCGAGCGAATCTGATCCTCTCACTACGGTTTGCTGATCAGTTCGGCGGTCGTTGTTGGGGTGTCATTGGGTGCGCTATAGGTGGACGATGATCAAGACTGGCTCCTTCACGATCTCTTCCGCTTTCTTCGGTGTGATGGTCGCTTGCGTCGGTGACTCCCCAGTCGTGCCAACGACGACGGCGGACTCCGGGCCAGGAGTGGACAGCAGCACCAACAACCCCGACACGAGCATCCCGCCCGCGGACGCGGCGGCGGACTCGGGCTGCAACGGCGCACCGACGACCGACTTCTTCGTAGACGCGCTGACGGGCAGCGACTCCAACTCGGGCGCCGGCTCTGTATGTGCGCTCAAGACGATCAGCGCAGCGCTCATCAAATCGGACAAACACTACAACGCGACCATTCACGTCGCGCCGGGCAAGTACGGCCCGGGCGAGACATTCCCGCTCACGCTCGATCAAGGCCGATCTCTCCTCGGCGCGGACATGAGCATGACTACGATCCAAGGCTCTTCAGCCCCGTTCAACACGATGACGACCGGATCGGTCCTGGACGAGGTCGACAATGACGCCGGCGTGGCCACCAACCACGCGTTCGTCACCATCCTCGCGGGCGACGTGATCGGCGGGTCGAACAAACTTGGTGCGACGAGCATCTCGAACGTCGCTGTTCTGCCCAACTCGACCGTCACGAAGGCGACCGCGGGTTACTACGGCATCGCTTGCATCGCGGGAAACGGGCCTCAGACCGGCTCGGATCCGTCGAAGCTCTCTGCGGCGAACCTCGTCATCACCAACACGACGGTCGGACCCAACTTCGCCACCGGGTTGATCATCGGATCATCGCCGATGAACTCGAGCGGTTGCAACGTGTCGGTCACGACGAGCACGTTCAAGGGCAACTCGAACGGAATCGGGACGGGGGCGTGCGGCACGCAGAACCCGAGCGTCGCGTGGCCCGCGTCCAAGATCGGCGACGGCATGATCGGGAACGCGAATACTTTCTCGGGGAACGACATCGGCATTTTCGGCGCAGGCTGCGGGGCCGTTCAATTCGTTGCCGGGAACAAGTTCGTCAGCGGCTACCGCGGCATCGTCCTCGTTTCGAACATTGCTCAATATTTCGAGGTGACGTCGAACACGTTCGACGGCCTCACGGCGCCGTTCATGGGCGTAGGTCTGCACATGGGATCGGGGGCCGTGGTGTCGAAGTTGAACGACAACACCTTCACCAACATCTCCTCCTCCCCCGCGGCGATCCAGGTCGCTGGCGTCGCGGGATACGCGATCATCCAAGGCGGCTACGACATTCTTCAGGCGCTGAGGAACTTGATCCATGACAACGACAACGGGCTCTGGGTGCAAAGCTCGATGCGGACCACCTTCAGCTTCTCGAACGGCGGAAACATCAACGACGGGAGCAGCATCTACTGCAACTCGGCGGGGGCGGGCGTAGGAAATGACGTCATCCTGACCACGGCGCAGAACAACACGATGATGGATACTTTCAAGGGCGTTCACTTCGATCACGCCCCACCTACTACGCAGGGAAACGCCAACGGCATCGATCTGGTGATGGGGAGCGTCAACCTCGTCACCAACTCGACTGGGACGCCCGCGAACCAGAAGTGCGCTCCGGGGCGAGTTCAATAACGCTTAGTGGTGCGGCTTGGGCTTCGGCTTTGGTTTGGCGCTTGGGTGAGCGCTCGGGGCGTGCGACGCGGACGGCTTCGCTGAGGAGATCGGGATCACCAGCGTGGCGGGGGTCGCGTCTTCGTTGAACGCCGCGTCTTCCTGCATCGCGTCCTCTGGAGATGAAGCGTCGAGCGTGGCGTCATCGATGCTCGCGTCGATGACGATGAGAGGATCGACGACCGCGAAAGTGCTGGCGCTCGACGAGACACTGGAGCTCGACGTGACATTGGCGCTCGGGGCGGCGATCGGCGCGTTGCTCTGCTCCCACATCTTCTTTCCGCCAGCGAACCACAGCGCCACTCCGACAGCGCCAAGGAGCGCGACCAAGAACAGCCTCGACACGCAACCGCTGCTGCTCGCGGCAGGCGATGAGTCGCGCGCGCGATCGATGACTGGCAGCGAGCCAGACTCGAGTTTGTTGGCAGGACGCAGCTCGACGAGCGCCGCCTCGACATCTGCACGCATCGCCCTCGCGTCCGAGTAGCGCTCTTCGCGCGCGAGCCTCAGCGCTTTGTCCACGATCCGCGCGACGGCGTTCGAGGCCTTCGGCGCTGCGGTCTGAAGAGGGCGAGCCTGCTCGTTCGCCGTCTTTCCCATCACATCGATTGTCGTCTCGCCCTCGTGTGGGAGCGCGCCCGACAACACGTTGAACGCGGTGGCGCCGAGCGAATACAAATCGGTGCGGCCATCGATCTCGTCGACGCGACCCGCGGCCTGCTCGGGCGCCATGAACGCCGGCGTGCCCATCGGAGCGCCGATCACGGTCATGCCGCGTGACTCGATCGTCCGCGCGATCCCGAAGTCGAGGACCTTCACGTGCGGTGATGAAGAGTCCTTCTCGGCGACGAGGAACAGGTTCTCCGGTTTGATGTCGCGATGGATGATCCCGCGTGAATGAGCCGCCTCGAGCACGCCGAGCACGCCAAGCAAGATCTCGAGGAGCTCGACCTCGCCGATGGGTGCGCCGTGGTGTATGCGATCCTCGAGCGAGCGACCGTCGAGCAGCTCCATCACGAGGAACGCGGCGCCTTGGTCCGGCCCACTCTCCACGGTGTCGTCGTCGAGCACCTTCACGACATCGGGATGCTCCACGCGATTGGCGGCGTACCCCTCGTGGAGGAACCGCTCTCGAACGTTCGCGTGCTGAGCGAGCGACGGGTGCAACACCTTCACCGCTGCGCGCGCGCCGTTGCGATGTCGTGCGGAGTAGACCGCTGCCATTCCGCCTACGCCAAGCAGCGACTCCAACGTCCACTTGTCGTTGAGCACGTGACCAACGCGCGCCTCGGCAATCTCCGCTAGATCAACCTCGCTCATGGTCGCTCGACGCAACCATCAAGTTATCACTAGTGCCTCGATTCTATTGAATCGACGGCACTATAAAATTCGCGGGAGCGAATGCACGGGTTTGGGCGAAGCCCAAGTTGACCGTCTAATGCCGCGATTTGCGGCGAAGCTGCTCGTGCGCAGCACCCGTCGTTTCGACGGAATCGCGGCACTAGTCGACGCGGACCGATCCGAGCATCCAATCGACGCTCGATTTCCACTGCTCCATGCTGTCTTTTGCGCCGCCGGCCTCCGCGATCACGAGCTTGCTGCCGGTCAAGTAGAGGCGCACGCGGTAGATGTACGGCTTGCCCTGCTCATCATGTCCGAACGTGAGCTCGCGGCCCGAGGTGCCGTCGGCGGACTTCACGTCGGTCGCGGTGGTGAGCGCGTAGCCGTCCAGCTCGCGCGTGCGAAGCATCACGGCGCGCTCCCAGAATCCGACGTTCGTGTTGTCGGCGACATCCACAGCGCGCACAGCCACTGCGACTCCTTCGGGAGCGATCGCGCGGTAGTCATACACCGCGTTCTTCTCCTGCACCTTGACGAACCCTGGAGCCGTCTTCACGTCGAAGCTTCCACCGCACGCCATCGAAGCCGCTACCACGAAACAGGCTAAAACTCGCACCATCATCGCGGCACCCTGAGCAGAGGAGAGAGGCCCATCGTGTTCATCCAAGGGAATGGCAAGAGCGCCTGCGTCTTCACTACTTGCGTCTGCGACTGCTCGAACGTGACCGTGACTGTGGAGTACGAGATCCGATCGCGCAGCAGCTTGAGCTTTCCCTGATAGCGCTCGATCTCCTCAGTGACCTTGGAGAGCTCTCTGTGGATCTCCACCGCGTCGTGCACCGTGGCGCTCTCGAGCAGCTTCTCCAGGCGCGCGCGCACCGCGATCGCGTTCTTGAGGCGCATGTCGATGTCGACGTACTGATCGGTCACGTCCTCTGCGGCGACGTTCTTGTGCAGCACGTCGCCCATCTTCTCGACTCGAGAGACCAGCTCGTCGAACTTCTCGCGCGGCACTCGCACGGTGATCTCGCGGTCGCTTCGGAGTGCGAGATAGCCGCCGAGCTCGAGCGCGGACTTCTCGACCGCAGCGAGGTTCTTGTCCACCTCGTAGACCGCGAGCGAGAGCTCCGCGGTGCGAATGAGCATCGAGGCGTCATGACCTTCTTGCGCAGACGTCGGGCTCGTCGGTTGCGCGGGCAGCGGGTTGGACGGGGGCGACGTGGGCGCGGTCGTGCTTGCAGATCCTCCCGCGAGCACGGTGTTTCCGAGCAAGGACATGCGCGCCTTGCTGCGGAAGACTTGATCTTTGAGCTCGTCGACGCTCGAGTCGAGTTGCCTCAGGCGCACCTGATACTTCGGCTCTGCGTCCGCCACGTCCACGATTCCGTCCGCGTCGCGATCTCCGCCAGAGTCGGCAGATTCGAGCTGCGCCATCTCCTCACCCACGCACTGCTGACTCTCGTTGCGCAAGCCACGCGCGGTCGACTCCGCGGACACGAGCTCGTCATATGCCGACGTGTTCGAGTCATCCTCGATCGTGGCGTCGCGTACGTTGGTGCGGAGCTGACGCGCGCGGCCCTCGAGCGGCCAGAGCTGCCCGAGCTTCTGGTCCAAGCAGGAGAGCTTGACGACATCACGCTCCGATCGAGCGAGCTCTCTCTCGTGCAGCACGAAGCCGACCGAGGCCGCGATGCTCCCCACGAGATGATCAGCCCGAGCCTCCGGGTTCCAAGCCGAGTCCCCTCGAGGCAGCGGATTGTCCGCCGCCGTGTTCACTGGACTTTTGCTTTCAGGAACGAACGGCGTGCGCGAACCCGCGCGTGAACAGCCGGACGCAACAGCGAG
>JANYHY010000350.1 GCA_025362165.1 Myxococcales bacterium
CGAAACAACAGGCCGGGCTCGTCCTTGGCGAACACCTCGACGACAGTCGCGTGTGACGACGCGTGATCGTCGAAGACGATCTCGACGGGCACCGCTGGCGTTGGGCGCGCACCCCATGGCGAGCGAGAGCCCGTTCGCGCAAGGATGAGATCTCCTGGCGTGATGCTGCCTTCGCAGAGGTCGCGAAGATCCGACTCGACGCGCGCGGATGGTGCTGGTGCGTCATGCGCATGGCGCACCGTGAAGACGTCGACCGCCTGCTGCGCTCCAGCTCCCAAAGCGCGCGAGTAGATCTGCGCGGACAACACCTCGAAGCGATTCGCTGTCAGGGCCGCTGCGATCAACGCCAACAACCCAGGCCGGTCCGGCGCGACGACGCAGACCTCGAGGTGCTCGTCTTTTTGTGAATTCATCACCTTCAATCCTGCGCCTGCCATCATCGCAGTCCGCGCGTGCAGCACGCACGCTTCGGGCGTCGTCGCGATCCTCCAACGCGTCGGCATGCTCGCGATGAATGCGTCGAGCTGCTCGCGCGGACCGTCCCAAAGACGCGCAGCGGTCCAGCCGAGGCGTTGAGTGCGCTCGGTCTCCGCGACGCCGGACAACTGCGCGTCAGCCCGTAAATAAAGCTCTTCGAGCACACGTGCCTTCCACGAGGTCATCGCTGTTGGCGCGGTCGTCGTGATATCCGCGACCGTGAGCAGATAGAGATCACGCAGGCCCTCGCGCCCTCGAACGACGCGCGCGAGCTCCTCGATCGTTGCACGGTCATCGAGATCGCGGCGCGTCGCCAGGCGGTACATGACGAGGTGGTGGAGCACCAGCGCTCGCGCATCTGCCGTGTCTTCCTCGGAGAAGCCGAGGCGCGGCAGCACCACGTCGCAGAGCTCCGCACCTCGCTCTGCGTGTCGCGTGCGAGACCCATTCGCATCCGGGTAGCCCTTGCCCACGTCGTGCAGGAGCGTCGCGAGCATGAGCGGCCCTCGGCGCGTGGTCTCTGCGGCGAGCCGACTCGCGAGCGGGTGCTCTCGGCGGAGATCTCCACGCACGAGCGCGTGCAGGCAATCGACCGCCGCCACCGAATGAACGTCGACCGTGTACACGTGATAGACGTCGTGATGAACGCGGCCTGTCACCGGCAAGAACTCGGGGATCATCGCGTGTAGGATCCCCGTATCGGACAGCTCTCGAAGCGCCGAGCCCTTCGCCAACGATGCCTGCTGCGAGTCGCAGACGAGCTCGACGAACGTCGACTTGGCTTCGTCGGAAGCTCGCAGCGCAGGCGCGAAGGTGGCCTCTTCGGTGGCACGCGAGAGGGCCTCTCGGGCGACGCTCGACACGGCCCTATTTCGTCGAAGTGCGACCGCGTACGCTCGAAGCGCGAGCGCTGGATCGAGGCCGAGCGAGGACGCGCGCTCGATCGAGACCTCGCCATCCACGAGGACGACACCACGGCCGATCGCTTCCCCGCTCTCCGTGTGGGTCGACGAACGCGCGCGCTCGAACGCTCGTGTCGTGAGGCGCGCGATCGCTCGCGCATGCTGATAGTAGTCCTGCATCATGCGCTCCGCCGCGGCGGCGCTCGCTGCCTCGTCGTCCTCTTCGCCGTACCCCATGGAAAGCGCGACGAGCTCTTGAGCGTCGAAGGTCAGGCGCTCGGACCGCCTACCGAGCGCCGCGTGGAGGCGATTGCGCACTCTGCGCAAGAACTCGCCCGCGTCGTCGAGCGCGGCTTGCTCGCGATCGGAGAGCCATGAGATGGACGGGCCGAGGGCGCGGCACCAGCCGAAGACGTCGAGATCGCGCAGCCCGCCTTCGCCCAATTTCACGTCGGGCTCGAGCAAGTAGACCGAAGCTCCGAAGCGATCGTGACGCGCACGCGCCTCTGCTTCGAGTTGCCGGACGAGCTCGCGGACGGACGACGCCTCGAACAGCGCCCCGCGCGCTTGCTCGATGAGCGCATGGAGCGGCGCGATTGGACCCGCGACGTGGCGAAGGTCCAGCAACGACGTCGCGGTGGTCAGATCGTGGCGCGCGAGCTCGAGGACCTCGCTCGAGTGAATCACTTGGTGTCCGACGGTCATCCCCGCGTCCCAAAGCGGATACATCACCGCGTGGACGTTCGCGGCGACGTCATCGGCGAGGCAGCCCTCGCTCGGAACGAACCGCAGGTCGACGTCGCTGCACAGCGCGGGGGAGCCGCGCCCGTAGCTCCCCGCCGCAACCAACGAGACCACGGGTGCGTCGCCACACGCACGTGCGAACAGGTCAGCAAAGATCTCATCGAGACCTCGCGCGCGCAGTTGACAGAGCGAGCCACCGTCATCCTTAGCGTCGAGCGCCGCAGCGAGCTTCGACGAGAGTGCGAGCAATCGCTCGCGGAGGTCGTCCATGGCTGGATTGTGGGGTCGCACGTCTCGATCGACTCGTCAACGGCGGGGTGCGCGCTCCAGTTGAAGTCGCAGAGGTCACCGGTTAGTCTCCCGCGCGGTTGCGTGCTTTCCGCACTTGGCCCGTCTCACACTCCCGGTGTGGTCTCCACGCCCAATCCTTTTATTCCGCGACTCACAAGGAGCAAACCTTCATGGCTCGACGACTCTCACTCCCGTTCTTTCTCGCCGCGTTGGCGGTGCCTTTCGCCATCTCCGCCTGCGCCGGCGAACTGAAGATCGGGAATCCTGATCCGGTCACCGCACCGACGCCTGCTCCGACGCCTGCGCCAACGCCCGCACCGACGCCGGACCCCGTGGTGGCGCCACCCCCCACGCTCAAACCAGTAGGCGGAATGAAGATCGAGAACAACCGCGTCACCATCCCGCAAGAACTCGAGTTCGACGTGGACAAGGCGACCCTCAACGACACGAAGGATCCGAACAAGGCGATCCTCAATACGTTGAAGGAGTTCATGGATCAGAACAAGAACGTGACCAAGCTCCGCGTCGAAGGTCACACGGACAACAGTGGCAAGAAGGATCACAACCAGACTTTGTCCCAGCAGCGCGCAGAGGCTGTCGCTGATTGGCTCAGCAAGCACGGCGTAGAAAAGACGCGCCTCGTGCCGATGGGCTTCGGCGACGGACGCCCCGAGGCTCCGAACGACACGGACGCGAACAAGGCGAAGAACCGCCGCACGGAGTTCCACGTTCAGGACATCGACGGCAAGACGGTCTCGCCGCCGCAAGTCGCGGCTCCCGCTGCTGGCGGTATGACGGGCGTCACTGGCGCAGGTGCGCCTGCGTCGAGCGCTCCATCGGTCACGCCGAACGGCGTCAAGCACTGAGCTGACGATGGCAAGGACGAGAGCGAGGGCCTGCGGTTGGCTCTCGCTCTTTTCTTTTTCTCTGTCTTTTCACTGACACGATCATCCTGTGCCCCTCATTCGCGCCCGTTGTGAGAAGTGCTCTCAACCGCTCGCCGACGCACCGCACATCCCGATCGCGATGGCATGCGTCGCGTGTCATCGGCCTTGTCAGCTCACGTTCGCCGCGGACGGCATGCCCGCGGACTTCGACGCTGCGTTCGGCGGTCAGCGCCTGTTGCGTTGGTTGAACGCTGCGCGGCGCGCGATGATGACTGGGACACCTGGCGTGGCGGTCGGTGCGTGCTCCGCGTGCGACTGGCCGTTGGTCGTGTCGTCGAAGACTCCTGTCGCGCTGCCGTGCCCACACTGCAAGCACCCGATCACGGGCTCTGCCGAGGACGTGCTCGTCGATCAGTGGTGCGAACCCTGGGCGCGCGTCGAGGGTGGCGGCTTGAGCATGGAGTATCGGCTCGGGTGGGTCGACGACTCCACGGGCGTCACTGCTGGCTGCGCGAACTGCGGAGCACCTTCGCTCGCAGATGATCCGTCGATGCGGTGCCGACGTTGCAACGCGGTCGCGTGGATCAAGCGAAGGTCGCCGGAGGACGAGACGAAGGAGACGCGACAGCAGCTCGGCGTGCGCTTGGACGGGACCCGCAAGGGCCTCCCCTACCGCGGGCTCTTCTCCATCGCGCAAGGGGAAGCCGCGCTGCGCAGCGACATGGCCACAGGCGGAGGATCGGCGGGCTCCGGGAGCAGCGCCATGGGCGTCATCGGCCTCGGCTGCGCGATCACGCTGGCGATCACTGTGCTGCTGGCGGTGGTCATCTGGATCTTCGCCACGGTCATCAAGTGAGGCATCAACTGAGGCATCAACTGAGGCATCGAGCGTCGAGTTGGCGCACCGCGTAGCGAAAAATCGACCATTTGATGCCGCCTTCGGCGGACATCAACGGCCTTCGGCAAGTGGAGGTGCCTTTGGCACGCCGCGAAATGGTCGTTGGACGCGGCGCCAATCGGTTTATCGTGCGCGCATGCTTTTTCGAGATCGCGCTCGTCTTGGATTGATCCTCGCGCTCGGTTGCAACCCGGCGCTGTCTGTCGTCGAAGCTCCCGTCGGCGAGAAGACACCTCGCGATGTTGGCTTCGAGTACGAGCTCGCTCACCTTCACAGCGAAGACTACGCGCTGCAGAAGCCCGGCATGTACGTGATGATCGCCGCGCCTGACTGGCTGGACATCTGGGAGAACGGTCACACCGCAGGCGCGAAGTTGCCGGTCACTCCCGAGGTGGACTGGACCACCACCGAGGCGCTCGCGATCGTCGCGTCGGACGACAAGGTCGGCGTCGTGCAGGTCGATCGCATCATCGAGACCAAGGGCGTGCTTCACGTCTACGTCAACGAGGAGCTGCTCGGCGATCGCTGCGTTCCGCCGGTGAACAAGAACCCGTTGCGCGCCAAGACGCACGAGTGGCCGATGGATGTCGTCACGTTCCGCAAGCGCCCGATCTCGCTCATGGTGCACGTCGACAAGGCGAAGGGCTTGAGCTGCGACCCGGTCCCGAAGGTCGAGCTCAAGTGCGTGATCGCGGGCACGCCAGCAGGTGACTCATCAACGATCAACGCGCAGCCGGGCCAAGTGATCGAGTGCGACGGCACCAAAGCGACAGCGGCGATCGGGTTCATCTCGGACCGCAACTGGTACTTCGAGAAGCACCCACAAGAGTCGTTCGCCAAGTTCGCCGTCGAGGCCGACGAGCAGCACGCAAAATTCACGATCGACGCGTACGGTGAGTATCAGGTCAAGATGGAGGCCATCGACGACCGCACCAAGCACGGCGACGGACGCGTCAACGTGATGGTCGCGCCCACGGACAACCAGGTCATTCAGCTCGGCTGGACGCAGTGGGATCGCAAGGACGACCCGAACAAATACCCGAAGCTCGAGATTCACTTCCTCGAGGTCGGCTTCCCGCTCGGCACCAAGGATCACGACTGCACCGACGCGACGCCGACGAGCTTCTGCGAGATCAAGCTCTCTGGCCTCACGAGACAGATCACGGTGAAAAACAGCAAGCAAGCGGGAGGGGGTCGCTACAAGCTCATCGTGAAGTACGTCGATGGGCGTGGGCCACAACAACCGGTCTTGTGCGCGCACACGTTCGCGAAGGGATCGACTGTGGCTGTCGAGTCATGCAACTACACCGAGCAAGCTCCCGGCGCGTCGTGGGAGCCTGGCGTCCTCAACCAGAGCACCGGCGGCTTCGAAGATCCTAACAAGCCGAAGACCACGCCGAAGTTCTGACCCAAGCCGCGGCGGTCTGCTGCATCTGAACCTTACACAACGCGCAGGCGCGAGCAGCCCTGCGCATCACGCTCGTCACACGGAGGGTTCATGTCCAGCCTCGTCAAGAAGGCCGTCTTCGGCCTAGCGATCACGTCCATCCTCGCCATCACGTCGATCGCGTCCGCCGATCCCACCACGTCGACGTTCGTCGAGGACAACGGAGCGAACGGCCAGAGCGTCGTGTTCAAGGACGACCCGCTCGCTGCCGGCGGCCTGGAAGCACGCGACCCGCGCATCACGATCCGACCCACAGGCATCCGCACGTTCCTGCTCCGCCCGCGCACGCAGTTCATCCAAGAGATGTACAAGAGCGTCGAAAATCTCTAGCGGCTAGACACGCTGTGCGACGCGTTCGAGGAATCGCACAGCGCGCGGATCGTCTGGCTTTAGGCCGCGATCGTCGACGTCGAACACGACGTCGGCCACCTTCGAGAGTCCCGTCCCTTTGCCGAGCAACAGGCCAATCAGCTCGAGGTCGACGCGCCGCTTCGTCTTCGCCAAGAGCTCTCGCACCGGCGCGCTCACTTCGCAGAACCCGTCGGTGATCGCGATGACATCGGCGCTCGCCCAAGTGGTGGTGGTCACGAGCTCGCACGCTCGAAGCAGAGGACCGTCGAAATCGGTGCCCGCGCCGAACGTCATCGTGAGGCAACGCTGGAGGCGCGCGATGAAATCCGTGGCGGTGACGAACGTGGTCTCGTGCAGCTCGCCGGGACCTCCGAACGTGAGCACATGCAGCGGCCGGCGCGTCTCTCCGCAACGGAGCGCGAGCGCGAGGCACAGCGCCTTCGCGAGCTTGACGCGATCTCCGCTCATGGAGCCGGAGGTGTCGATCATCGCGATGACGGGTCCCTTGCCGCGAGCGCTTGGGCCCTTCATCGCGGTGACGAGCGCGCGACGTTCGATCGATCGCGCGAGCACGGCGCGACGATAGGTCGGGTGCGCGAGCAAGACGCGCTCGGAGGCGACGAGACGAGAGAGATCGGTGCCCAGCTCCACGCCCCACACCTCTTGTTGACCTAGACCCGACCGAGCGCGTCGTGGGCGGCGCTTCATCATGAACGCCCATTTTCCAGCCAGATCGAGCGCAGCGAGAGCATTCGGATCTCGCTTGATGAGTTCGCCGACGCGCAACAGGTCGGGCAGCGAGAGCGAGCGAGCGGCACCCACACCACGACCCCATGTGTCGTTGTCGCGAAGCATCGACATCACGCGCTCGGCGATCTCCCATTGCTCGGCGATGCGCGAGAGCGCGGCGTTTGATGCGCGCGTGAGTTCCTGACGTGCGGGCGTCGAATCCGTCTCGCTCTCACCCGCGGTCATCAACGCGCCGAGGAGCGCTGGTAGCGCGATCACCGTCGCCCACTCATCGAGCACCGTGCGCGCGCGGAGCGTCGCCAACAGACCAGCCGCTTCGAGGTGATCGAGAACATCGTTGCGCGCGTAGGGGCGCGTCTTCGGATTCGGCTTGTAGAGCAGCCCATACAAATCGAACGCCACGCCCGCGAGCAATGGAGCGCGCGACAACAGCTCCGCGAGCTCCGGCGCGTGGGCGCCTAGACGTCGAAAGTGCCAGAAATCGTAGGCATCGAGCTCGATCGTCGTGCCGGTGGGAGGCGCGTCAGCGAGGATTTGCATCGGCGCCCAACGCAGCGGCTCTGCGCGACTGGTCATCCCCACTCGCCCGCGAGCTGCGGCATGTGCGTGGGCACGCGCTTGGTGATGAAGTCGTGCGTGCGGACTCGCTCGCGCTTGGAGTGGATGTCGAGGCGCGTCCAGACGTCGGCCCAAAACGGTCCCCAGAGCTTGCTGCGGCCTTGGAGCTCGCGCTCGATCGCGAGGAGCCAAGCGTCGGCTGCGGCGACGACGTGCTTGGCCTTGCGCATCGCCTCACGCCCGTCTGCCTCCACCTTCTCGCGAGAGTCGGTCTGCCCGCCCCACCCGGCGCCGTACTGCTGCTGCGCGCGGCCCGAGAGTTTGGACAGGTCTCGCGCGCTCTCTTCGAGCAGCTCCCGGAGCTCGTTGACGCTCGCTGTCGGAGTCGAGAGGCCCATCGCGTCGAGCGCGAGAGCCAGCGCGTCTTGCACCTTCGGCTGATCGGCGGGCTTTCGCCAGAGCACGTGGCTCAACACGCCGAGGTGCGCTGGCTCGATCTCCTCTGTTCCATCTAGCGCCGCGCACGTCGCCATCGCGTCCACTGCCTGACGCCATCGGCGATCCGAGACCATGAGCTGCGACGCCTTGCACGCCTCTCGCAGCTCGAGCAACGCCTTCACCGTGGCCTCGGGGACGCGCACTTTGGACGCCGTGAAGTGCAGCGCGAGCGCGTCTTCGCGCGTGAGCGGCGTGAGAGAGCCTGCCGCGCCCATCGAACGATCCACCAGCCTCGTGAACGACTCCGTGCGCGCGACAGCGTCGACGCGAACGCGCAGCAGGATCCGATCGTCCAGCGCGTCCAGCCCCTCGTCGTCTTCTGGCACCTCGTTTGACGCGGCGATCATCGTCAGCAACGGCACCGGCACGCGCTCGGCTCCGTTGAAGAACACGCGCTCGTTCAAGATCGACAACAGCGCATTGAGGATCGCCGCGTTCGCCTTGTAGATCTCGTCGACGAACGCGATGTCTGCGGTGGGCAGATAGCCTTCGACCAGCCGCGCGTAGACTCCGCGCTCCAGCGCAGGCAACGAGAGCGGACCGAACACGTCTTCTGGCGTCGAGAACTTCGTCAGGAGCGTGCTGAACAGCTTGCCGCTCCACATCTCGGTGATGCGCCGCGCGAGCATCGTCTTCGCGGTGCCGGGCGGACCGACGAGCAACAAGTGTTGTCCTGCGACAGGTGCGATCGCTGCGAGTCGAACTGCGGCGGCTCGCTCGAGGAACTCCGCGTCGAGGGCGTCGATCCAGGCGCGGACGCGGGATGCGGCCTCGATCACGCGCCGCTCGTGATCGCGCCGAGCAAGACGTTTCGTCGCGAGACGCTCATGGCATCATCTTAGCGCAGACGTCGCGCGGTATCGTCGCTACTGGCCCGGCCACGCGCAGCGGAAGCCTGTGCGCACGCTGATGATGCCCTCGTTGAGCTCACCGCGTAGCGCTGCGAAGAGCGCGTTGTCAGTCCAAGCGCCGCCGCGCACGGTGAACAAGGTGCTGTTCTTCTCGACGCAGAGAGGATCGGAGTACACGCCGGCGGCGGACCAGCAAGGCGCTTCGATCGTCTCGTAGTTGTCGCGCGTCCACTCGCTGACGTTTCCCGCGAGGTCGACGACGCCGTTCTCGCAGTCTCCGCCGAGGCAATCACGCCCGCGTTTGGATGGTGCCGCAGGGAGATCAGGGAGCGAGCCCTTCTCGCACGGCCCGACGACGTTTCCGTTGAGCGGGGCGGCTGGGTGGCCCCACCACGCATCGTCACAGCTCGGGTCGTCCTCGCCCCACACGTACGCGTGACCTGCGCGTCCGCTCGATGCGAACTCCCACTCGGCCTCGGTGGGCAGATCGCCGTTCAATGCTTGGCAATATCCGGCGGCGCCGCTGCGTACGACGCAGTTGAGAGCGCGATCACCCTTGGTCGTTAGCGGGTGGTTGTACGTACACCAATGAAATGGCGTCGAGGCGGACGGGCTGTATGCGGCTAAGTCGGGCGGGCCGAAGCTGTGGCGAACGGCGTCCGCGACGGTCACTTCGTGTCTCATCAAGTAGAAGGGCGATACGACGACTAGCCACTCATGTCGCGTCGTCGTGGTGTCGCCGCGCGCAGCGAGCACGCGCGGGTTTCCCATCCAATACGCGCCGCCACGTATGCACTGGACCTCTTCACCCACGGGAGGAGCCGCCGTGCAGTCAGTCGGGACGGCGCCAGACCACGTGCCTACGCGTGATGGCGCTGGTCTTCCAAAGGAAAGAATGATCCGCCCTGCGTCGTCGGCGCTGACGAGAGGCGCAGCGGCCGTGCCCTCGGGCGCACCCACTGCCTCCGTTGGTAGGAAGATCGTTTGCTCGATGATGCCCTCGAGCGCTGTCGGCGGCGTCGCGACCGTCACGTCGATCGTTCCCCACGAGGGAGGTTGGCCGTCGAACGCTGCGGCCGCGCGGTACAGCCTCGCGCGCACGCGATAACCTTTGACTCCGGCGCGCTGAGGCACGCCGATCGAAGCGCGCAAACCACGGAACGTGCCCGTGTCGACGCCGAACTCTCGCGTGCAGAGAGGACATGGCGCGGTGGCGTCGGGTTCGAACACGTCGACGCGCAGCGTGTCGAAGAGCGGCGCTGGATCGTTCGGCGCGCTCGCTACGCCCGGCGCTGCCGACAGCGGCGCGTCTGTGTCGAAGTACAGGAGGAGCTGGCCCGTCGGCGGAAGCTCATGGCTGATGCATGCGCCGAGCACCAGCAGCGCGAGCGACCGTTTCATGGGGCCACCGGGCGTGCGCAGCGAAAGCCGACCTGCGGAGGTCCGTAGTCGGCGCTGACGAGGTTGAACGCATGGCGCATCGGGGGTAGCAGCTGCGCGGCGTTCGTCGCCCAGCTCGCGCCGCGCACGAGCGTCTTCCCGTTCGGATCGTCGCACTCCGGATCGAGCTGCGCGGCCGCTGCCCAGCAGTTCGACTCGTACGAATCCAGAGCGTCGCGCACGTACTCGCTGACGCCTCCAACGAGGTTGATGACTTGCAACTTCAACGACTGATCGCCCCGCGGCGCTCCTCCGTCGTCAGGCAACGGATACTCCACGGCCGCGACGCCCTGTGGCCCTTGCCGCGGATCCTCCTGCGTTGTCTCACCGCACATGAAGTCGTACGGGCCCTTCTGTGGCATGTGATAGGGGCAATGGTTGGGGTCCGCGAACACGCAACTTTCGCGACCTTCAGTGCCATAGGAGCAGTTCGAGACGCGTCCGTAGACGCAGTGGTCGTAGAGCGATCCCAGGAAGTCAGAGACACATGTCGGCGGATCGTTTCCCCATGGGAAGTCGGTCGGCTGGGGGCGGCCTGCGACACGCGCGACATACTCCCACTGCGCCTCGGTCGGGAGATCGCCACCTCGCCACTGACAGAACGCCTGCGCACCGGCCTTGCTCACGCAAGTGAGCGCGAGGTCTTCGTGACCAGTGGGAGCCGGCGTCCACGAGCACCACCCCTCCGAGACCGCGGTCTGCGAGCTGCACGAGTCGCGCAAGATGTTTCCCCCTGCCGTGACCGCGCTCGCGGGCGCTTTGAATCCGTGCGCCAAGGCGTCGCGCCACTGACCGACCGTCACCTCATACCTATCCAGGAAGAACGGTGATAGCCGGTGGATGCGCATGGGTGCCGCTCGCTCGATCGGGCCACCGACGACCGAATCGTTCCCCATGACGAACGCACCACCGGGTACACACACGTCTTGATCGTACAGCGGCACGCCCTTCACGGTTCGGCCTGGGCGCGGCGTCGCGTCGTCTGGACAATCTTGAGTCGCCCCGAAGTCCCGCTTGATCGCGCTTGGGATGGTCATATCGGGATTGAGCTGCGATGAGGCGAGAGGCACGAGCGTCGCATCAGTGTCGACGCAGGTCTGCTCATGGGCGAGATCCGCCATGGTGCCGAAGCACGCTCCTCGCAGGACCACGACCACCTTCCCTCGAACGCCGTATTGGAGGTTGACGCGGACCAGTCGATCGATCGCGAGATAGGGCTGAGGCTCTTCCTTCGGCGTCGCGTCCACGTCGTGGCGGAGGAGGCGCGGGAGCATGCCTTCGGGCGGGCTCGGTGTCGCCGGATCGGCGAGAGCGCCATCGGGGTTGCGGGAGATGAAACGCTCGCCAAGGTAGTCGCGGAGCTTGCCGTCTTGATATGCGCGCAGGCGCAACGTGAACGAGTGCGCGGTTGAGGTGGTGGTGTCGTCCGTGAACACGCTGAAGCTCGCGGGCCAATCCGCGCCGTTACGGAGCGGCGTGTCTCGGGAGTCGATCCAGTTGCCTTGGCCGTCGAAGAAGTCCACGCGGAGTCGGTTCACGAACGTGGGGATGGGCGCGTCCGTGTCGACGACCACCAGCGCCTCGCCGCGCGGAGGCAACGTCGACTCGTGGCAAGTGAACACGAGCGCCGCACCTACGACGGCGCGCCATCGACCGGCATCGTCGATCCAACGCACGCGAGCATGCGACCCCATGCAAGCAGACTAGCGCCGTTCTCTCCGGCACCATAGTTCCACACCACACCTAGTTCCCCGCCTAGTTTCCCGCCTAGTTCCCCGCCTAGTTCCCAGAGCGTGTGAGATGCCGTAGATTGCCGGCGCGATGCTCTGGCTGGTGCGCGCGGCGATCGTGATCCTGTACCCGCGCACTGACGATTGGCCGGGAGCAGAGGACTGCGATCTCGACGCGTTCTTGGAGCGGTTTCGTCGCGAGTCCACGTTCCTGATGTGGCTCGGCGTCGTCGTTGGAGCGATCGTGTTCCACCTCACGCCGCTCATGACGGTGTTCGTCCCTGCCCCTGCGTTCTTGCTGTCTCCCGCGCTCGCTGATCGACACGCGCACAAGGTGTCGTCGAGCAATGTGTACCTCGTTCGCCAAGCGATCTTCTTGGTGAAGCTCCCGGGTGGCCTCGTGTGGGGCTCGCATCCGAAGGTCCGCGAGCGCTTCGCGTTGCCCGCGCTCGGCGGCGATCCGGGAACGTTCCGAGCGAGCGAGAAGGCCAACGATCCGTGACTCACTTTGCCTATCGCGGGCGTGACGAGGCTGATCTGGACATCGAGGTCGACTACGTGGTCGTAGGCTCCGGCGCGGGCGGCGCCTCTGCGGCCGTCACGCTCGCGCGAGGCGGCGCGCGAGTCGCGATCGTCGAGGCAGGCGCGTGGCGCGATCCAGAAGACTACCCAACGAGCGCGTACGGAGCGATGCGCGATCTCATGGACGACTGGGGCGCGCAAGTGACGATGGGTCGCGCGCTATGGCCCGTGGTGCAAGCGCGAACGATGGGCGGCACCACCGTCATCAACAGCGCGATCTGCGTGCGCACGCCCGACGACATCTTCGACCAGTGGAAGCGCGAGCACGGCGTGGAAGGTCTGCGCAATCGAGTGCTCGCCGCGCAAGATCGAATCGAGGAGGATCTCTTCGTCTCCGAGGTGCCCGTAGCAGCGCGCGGTCGGTCGAACCTGCTCGCGATGGCAGGCGCAACCGCGATGGGCCTCAAAGAGTCGCACTACCTACGGCGCTACGTGAAGGACTGCCTTGGCGCAGGGCAGTGCTTGCAAGGCTGCCGCGATCGCCGCAAGCAGAGCACGAACATCAACTACGTACCGGAGACGCGCGAGCGCGGCGGCGTGATCGTGTCGTGCGCGCCGGTCGATCGCGTGCTGACCGAGGGCTCTCGCGCGATCGGCGTGATCGGGCGCTTTGTGCATCCGAACACGCGCGCGGAAGGCACCCGCTTTCGAGTGCGCGCGAAGAAGGCTGTGGTGGTCGCAGCTTCAGTCACGCACTCGCCTTTGATCCTGATGCGCTCGGGGATCCGCCTCCCTGCGCTCGGCAAATTCTTTCGCGCGCACCCAGGCACTGGTGTCTTCGGTTGCTACGACGACCCCGTCGACATGAACGTCGGCGCCACGCAAGGCTGGGCGAGCACCCAGTTTCGAGTGGACCCAGGGCTCAAGCTCGAGACGCTCGCGATCCCGCCGGAGCTCGTCGCGAGCCGCTTCGCTGGCGGAGGCACGGAGCTCATCAAGCGCCTCTCGCGCTTCCGTCACGTGGCGATGTGGTGCCACGCGGTGCGCGCGGAGTCTGTCGGGAGCGTGAGCCGCTCTCTGTTCGGCTCGCGTCCTGTCGTTCGCTACGAGCTCGATGGCGCCGACATGCTGCGCTTCCGAAGAGGCATGCACTTGCTCGCGCAGCAACACGTCGCGGCCGGCGCGAAGTCGGTCATCCCTGGGATCGCGGGCATGCCCTTCGAGCTCGACAAAGACGACATCGACAAGCTCGCAGACGCGCCGCTGGATCCGCGCGCGTACATCGCGATCTTGAGCCACCTCTTTGGTGGTTGCGTGATGGGGCGCGACGAGAAGACGAGTGTCGTGGACGCCCGCGGCCGTGTGCATGGCATGCGAGGGCTCGTGGTCGCCGATGCGTCGGTCATTCCAACCAACCTCGGGGTCAACCCGCAACACACGATCATGGCGCTCGCGACGGTGTTCGCTGAACACCTGCTGGCCTAGAGCCGTTCGACTTCTCACCTCTTACTTCTTCCGCATTCCTCTCACGCGCACGCGCACCTCTGCCTGACCGATCCCGTCTTGACCGCCGACGGTTGGTCGCGGGGCTCACGGGGCTCATACGGTGAACGGGTCAGGGTCACGCAGAGGTGCGCGTGAAGAATGGCAAGGACATCAGTGAGGGGCTGCGGTCGGCTCGGCATGGTATCGGAACCCGTCGGACGGCCTCCAAGCAGGCGGTTTGCACCCCAAAAGGCCGCTAAACCCGACTCGCTCAGCGCTTATCGACCACCGGAAGGGTTGTAGTTGCACCACCGAGCGTTGGCAGACGAACCCGTGTTAGAGAACCTGAATCTGGCGCGGCAACACGGCATTGGAGCGAAGCGCTCGAGGCGGGCGGCGTTGGGATAGACTTCGCTCATGCTGTTCGACCGCATCGTGATCAAGAACTACGGCTGCGTGAGGGAGTTGGACCTCGCGGTGTCGGAGCTCCACGCGCTGATCGGACCCAACGACAGCGGCAAGAGCACCATCTTGCGAGCCGTACGCACCGCCTTGCGCTTCGCGTCTGGCACGTTCGCCGAGGCTAGTGGTCACTGGGAGCCCTTCGACCCGAGCCTCGATGCGGACACTTCGATCGCGCTCGAGCAGACGACGACGGGTATGCGCTACGAAGTTCGGCAGATCCCCAGCGGCACCGTCGAGTGGATGACGCTCCAGCAAGCCGATGCCAATCACGAGATCTTCAATCAGCCGCGGGCCTGGAACCAACCGGGTGCAATCTACACACATCTCGATGCAGCACTTCGCCAGCAGCCGACGCGCCAGACTGTCGCGAAAGCTTTTGGAGAAGGGCTCGGTCGTGGTGTGAGGATGGTGCGGCTCGATCCCGACTCGATGCGAGAACCGAGCGCGTTGATCACGACCGGCCGGCCCGTCGAGTTGGCGGGTGACCGCGGCGCGCGGCTCGCTGGAGCGATCGACGCGCTCAGGGATCGCGACGATGGGAGCTACGAGCAATTTCGCACGAGCGTTCTCAAGCAATTCCCCCACATCGAATCGCTCGGGTTCGACACTCCAGATCCGAACCACAAAACCCTCCGCATCAAGCTTCGTAGTGGTCCCAAAGTAGCTGCGCAGTTCATGAGCGAAGGCCTCCTCTATTACATGGCCATCGTCGCTCTTCAGTATCTCGAGCCCGTTGCCGCGACTCTGGTGGAAGAGCCCGAGAACGGTCTGCACCCGTCGCGCATCAAGCCAGTGGTGGAAGCGCTCAGACTCGCATCTTCCAAGAGCCAAGTGCTCATGGCGACGCACAGTCCGCTTGTCATCAACGAGATGAA